>NZ_VDMO01000023.1 GCF_006335125.1 Deinococcus radiopugnans ATCC 19172 | reverse complement strand
TATGGCGCGGAACAGCTGTGCCATGCGCTGCGGTGGAACCTGCCCGAGTTACCTGAGTTGGTCAGGCTACTGAGCACGCCGTTTCACGCATCAGGAGCGGCTTGAAGCTAAGATGTCCGGTACAGAGCCTCAGTGGCCTGAATTGGGTTTCTACGATGCCACAAGTCTCTTGATGGAGATACACGAGGACACCACAGACGTGGGCGATGATCTAGATGACCTCACCGATCTTGTCAGGGACTTGAGTGCAGCGATTCACCTTGCCCAGATAGATAAGGCTGAAAGCCTGTCATGGCTGCGATTTACCGCAGATACACACTGGGGCTATCACGTTGACGATCTGATCCGCCATCTTGATTTCATGGTTCCCGCTGATCCGGACACCGGACAGAACTAAACCTCCACCCGCTCCCCCGTCAGCGCCGCCGCGAACAGTGCGTCCAGCACCCGCGCGTGCCTCACGCTGTCCTCGGGCGGGTACAGGGCGGCTTCCTCGCCCAGCGCGGCCCGCTGAAAGTGGTCCACCATCGCCGCGTAGGCGTTGAAGGGCGGGAATTCCTCCTCGCGGACCCCTGCGGCGGTGGTGACGGTGAACGAAACGGGCGACTGGGTGTTGCTGTTGTACACGCCGTTCATGTCCAGCGTGCCGCGCGTGCCCAGCAGGGTCAGGCGCTGGCTGGGCTGATCGCCCCAGTCGAAGGCACAGTCCACGCTCGCCAGCGCTGCAGGGTACTCCAGCACCCCGCTGAGGCCCAGATCCACGCCCCCCGGCGTCCAGCGGGCGCGGGCGACGGCGGCGGTGGGTTCGCCCAGCAGCAGGCGAATCAGGTTCACGGGGTACGTGCCCACGTCAAACAGCGCGCCGCCCCCCTTGTCGGCCTCCCAGCGGAAGTCGTCGGGATTGTCCAGGGTGAAGCCGAAGGCCGCGCGCACCGCCCGCAGTTCGCCCAGTTCGCCGGCCTGCACCAGCTCACGCAACCGTGCAATGTGGGGGTGAAAGCGGTACGCGAAGGCCTCCAATAACACCCGGCCCGTCGCCTGCGCCACGTCGGCCAGTTCGCGCGCTTCGGCAGCGTTCAGCACCAGCGGCTTCTCGGTCAGCACGTGCTTGCCCGCACGCAGGGCTGCCAGGGACCACGGCCGGTGCAGATCGTTGGGCAGCGGGTTGTACACCGCGTCCAGCTCGGCGTCCAGCACGTCCTGATAGCCCCCCACCAGCGGCACCCCCCACTCGTCGGAGAAGGCCCGCGCTCGTTCGGACGCCGCGTCGCGCACGCCCAGCGCCACCACCTCGCCCCCGGCGGCCCGGATGGCCGGAATCAGCGCCCGCGCGATGCGTGCCGCGCCCAGCAGCCCCCAGCGCAGACCCACCGATGACCCTTCAGAAGTTGACATGGGGCAGGGTACAGCGTTGGCGGACGGCGCAGGCCGGGAAGAGGCGTCAGCGTCGGTTCAGCAGGTAGACCTTGGGGTTATGCCCACCGCTCGCCACCTGCAGCAGTTCGCGGGCGTTCCACTGGGCCGAACCGGTCAGCAGGCCCTCGAACAGCCGGATCTCGTGGGTGATCACGGCCATGCGGCCCTGACGGCTCAGCAGCCGGTGCATCTCCTGCAAGAAGGCCGGATACAGCGCAGAGTTCCCGCCGTGCGTGCCGATAGCGTCGCCCCAGGGCAGGTCCGCCACAATCAGATCGAAGGAGCGGGCCGGCAGGTCGGTGTGCAGCGCGTCGATGCGGGCCACCTCGATGTCGCGCCCGGCGGCCTGAATATTCGTCCTGGCGCAGTCCACTGATGATTGCTCGATGTCCACGCCCACCAGCGCGTCGCTCGGCCCCAGCAGGTCGCGCTCGATCAGCAAAGTGCCGCTGCCGCACATCGGGTTGAAGATGCGGTCCACGTCGCGCTGCCCGGCCAGCTTGTGGGTGGCGTAGGCCAGCGTGGCGTTCAGGCCGCCGTGCATGTTGCACACTCGCCAGGGCCGCGCGCTCAGCGGCCTGGGCGTGGTGCGGGCCAGCACCTCCCAGCCGGGGCCGTCAGCTTCGGGTCGCAGGCGGATCAGCAACTGACCGTCCTCGGGGCGGTGGGACAGCCCCAGCGCGGTCTCCAGTTCCTCGGCCAGCCGCTGCATCACCGCCGATTCCTTGCCGGCCGCGCCCAGCCGGAACGAGGTCTGCCCGCCCACCGCCAGCACGCCGCGCAGAAACTCGGTCAGCTCGCCCAGTTGCTGGTGGCCCAGCAGCCCGCGCGGGCGCGGCACGTCCCAGGTGCGGACGCGGTACACCGCCAGCGCCGAGCGCAGGCGGGTCAGGCGTTCGGGATCGCCGGGAAACCAGAAGCGCAGGCCGCGGATGTCGCGGGCCAGCGGCACGGTTCCCAGCTCGGTGGCCGCGACGTGTTCCAGGCCCGGCAGCACCTCCAGCTCGTACTCGTGGGCGGGCTGTCGGGCGCGGTGGTCGACCTTCGGGCGACTTTTCCTCTTCCCGGCGGGTTGAAAACGGTCTGGACGTGGGGGGCGAGGCATAGCAGGGCAGTATAGCCCCCAGGCGGGGTGGCAGGAGGGGCAGGCCGCCCAGCCCAGCCGCCCCACACCCCCAATCAACAGGCGTACAATCCGGGCCGCGTTTATGACCCGGCCCCCCGCCCCTGACCCGCGTTTTCCGAATCCGCCCACCGGGCCGCGGCGCAAGCCGTGGCTTTCACGGCTGCGCCCGCCACAACTGATCGCCCTGACCTTTGCCCTCGCCATCGTGGTGGGGGCCGGGCTGCTGCTGCTGCCGATCAGCCTGGAGCCGGGGCAGAGCCTGCGGCCCATTCAGGCGCTGTTCATGGCGACCAGCGCAGTGTGCGTGACCGGGCTGGGGGTGGTGGACGTGGGCAGCACCTTCAGCACCTTCGGCGAGGTGGTCATGCTGCTGCTGATTCAGATCGGCGGACTGGGCCTGATTACGCTGGGCACGCTGTTTGCCATCGCCGTGCGGCGGCGGGTGGGCATCTCGGACCGCATTCAGGTGGCGCAGCAGCTCAACACCCTGGAACTGGGCGGGGTGGTCAAGCTGGTGCGGACCATCGTGCTGAGTTCGGTGCTGGTGGAACTGGCCGGCACCGTGCTGCTCTCCAGCGTGTTCGTGCCGGAAGAAGGCCTGGGGCGGGGCCTGTACTTCTCGCTGTTCCACGCGGTCAGCGCCTTCAACAACGCGGGCTTCAGCCTGTACGCCACCGGCCTGACCGGCTTCGTCACCAACCCGGTGATCAATCTGGTGATTCCGCTGCTGATCGTGCTGGGCGGCATGGGCTTTCTGGTGCAGCTGAACGTGCTGGCCTACCTCAGGCACCGCCGCCGCAACCGCCTGAACGCCAACAGCAAGCTGTCCCTCGTCATGATGGCGGCGCTGCTGCTGATCGGCACCCTCAGTTTCGCGCTGCTGGAATGGACCAATCCGGCCACGCTGGGCACGCTGCCACTCGGCGACAAGCTGCTGGCCGCGTGGTTCCAGGGCGTCACGCCGCGCACCGCCGGCTTCAACACGCTGGACTACAGCACCATGCACTACGGCACCATCTTCGTGACCATCCTGCTGATGTTCATCGGGGCCAATCCCGGCTCCACGGGGGGCGGCATCAAGACCACCACCTTCTACGTGATGATGGCCTCCGCGTGGGGCATGGTGCGCGGGCGACACGACACCACGCTGTTCCGGCGGCGCATCGGCACCACCACGATCCTGCGGGCCATGACCGTGGGCCTGCTGAGCCTGGGGCTGGTCAACCTGGGCTTCCTGCTGATGCTGCTGCTGAACACCAACCCGGAGGTGAAGTTCGTGCAGCTGTTCTTCGAGACGGTCAGCGCCTTCGCCACCGTGGGCCTGAGCATGAACGCCACGCCGCTGCTGAACGCGGATCAGGAAGTCGTGCTGATCTTCCTGATGTTCCTGGGCCGCATCGGGCCGCTGACCTTCGCGGTGGCCTTCAGCCGTCCGGATTCCAGAACGCTGGTGCGCTACCCGCAGGAACACGACATCCTGATCGGCTGAGCCGGCGCATCAGCCTGACCCACCTTCCCAATCTGGCCCAGACAGGTGTATAGTGTTGCGGTTGCCCGCTACGCACAAGTGACGTGGCGGAGGAGGCACGCACATGAAAAAAGACATCCATCCCAAAGCGGTTCCCACCAAGATCATTTACCAGGGCAAGGTCATCATGGAGACCATGAGCACCCGCCCCGAGATCCACGTCGATGTCTGGAGCGGCGTTCACCCCTTCTGGACCGGCGAGGAACGCTTCCTGGACACCGAAGGCCGCGTGGACAAGTTCAACAAGCGCTTCGGCGACAGCTACCGCACCGCCAAGAAGAAGTAAGCCCGACGCTTCGCAACGCGCCCTGCCCCTGTGGTGGGGCGCGTTTCTTTGGCCCACGCCGCAGCACGCCGGGGTTTGACATACTCCGGGCGTGCTTAGATCTCCTTTCCACGGCGGCCACCTCGAAGTGATCGTCGGTCCCATGTTCAGCGGCAAGAGCGAGGAGCTGATCCGCCGCATCACCCGCTCGCTGATCGCCAGACAGAACGTGCTGGTCTTCAAGCCCGCACTGGATGACCGCTACCACGCGTCCGCCGTCGCCAGCCACGCGGGGCGCAGCGTGCAGGCGCTGGCGGTGCGGAGCGTGGCCGACATCCGCGCCCACCTGTCCGGCGAGGACCGCCTGCTGGGGGCGGAAGCAGGCACACAGAGGCCGCCGCTGCCCGACGTGGTAGGCATTGACGAGGTGCAGTTCTTCGGCGCGGAGGTGGTCACCCTGGCCCTGGAACTGGCCGACGCGGGCGTGCGGGTGATCATGGCCGGACTGGACCTGGATTTCCGCGCCGAGCCGTTCGGCCCCATGCCCCAGCTGCTGGCCCGCGCCGAGAGCGTGGAGAAGCTGACGGCCATCTGCACCGTGTGCGGCGCCCCGGCCACCCGCTCGCAGCGCCTGATCGGCGGCCAGCCCGCCCGCTACGACGATCCGGTGGTGCTGGTGGGCGCGCAGGAAAGCTACGAGGCCCGCTGCCGGGTGCACCACATGGTGCTGGGACAGCCCATCTCAGAGCCTCCGTCATGGCGTGAAGAGCGGGCCGCCGGGGTTTAATCACAGACGTGAAAGGGAGAGGCCGAATGGACGCCTCTCCCCTTCTTGAGCGCCGTGGTTTTGACGTCCGAGAGCATTTGTCAAAAGTGCTGTTTGCTTTTGACCGAACGAACTGGCACAGCTCGCAGAGAGGGAGTGAATTTCAACGAGCAGTTGGGACTGATTCAGCTCCGAAGGAGAGAATGGAAGCATCAGAAAAAAGACTTCTGATGCTTCCATTCGGACAAATGCTCTAGAAGGTGTAGCCCTTCGGCACCACCACCACGCCGCTCTCGGTGACGGTAAAGCCGCGGGCGCGGTCCTCTTCCGGGTCCAGCCCGATCTTGGTGCCGGGGGGAATCACCACCTCCTTGTCCACGATGGCCCGGCGCAGATGCGAGTGGCGCCCCACCTCCACCTCGTCGAACAGCACGCAGCTCTCGACCACCGAGTACGAGTGGGTGTGGATGCCGCGCCCCAGCACGCTGTCGCGCACGGTGCCGCCGCTGATGATGGTGCCCCCGGCCATGATGGTGTTGAAGGCCTGCCCCTTCCGGCCCTCGCTCTCGTGGACGAACTTGGCGGGCGGCGAGAACTCGCTGCTGGTGCGCAGCGGCCAGTCGGCGTTGTACAGCCCGAATTCTGGATTCACACTGACCAGATCCATGTTGGCGTCGAAATAGGCGTCCAGCGTACCCACGTCCCGCCAGTACAGGTTGGCGCCGGTCTGTCCGGGAATCGGGTTCTTGTGGAAGTCGTAGGCCATCACGTTGTAGCCGTCGGACAGGGCGCGCGGGATCACGTCGCCGCCGAAGTCGAAGCCGTCCTCGCCGTCGCCCATGCTGGTCACCAGCAGCTCTTCGAGGGCGCGGCGCGAGAAGATGTAGTTGCCCATACTGGTCAGGCTGGTGCCGGGCTGCCCCGGAATGCTGGGCGGGTTGGCGGGCTTTTCCAGGAAATCCGTGACCTTCCACTTCTCGTCGACGTGCATGATCCCGAACTGGTGGGCCTGTTCCTGCGGCATCGGGTACGCGGCGATGGTGATGTCGGCGCGGGTGTCGATGTGGGTCTGGATCATGTGCTCGACGTTCATCTTGTAGATGTGATCGCCCGAGAAGATCGCCACGTAGTCGGCCTTGTTGTTGTCCAGCAGGTGCAGGTTCTGGTAGACCGCGTCCGCCGTGCCGCGGTACCACACCGGCCCCAGTTCCTCGATGCGGTACATCTGCGCTGGCACCAGCGTGATGAAGTAGTCGCTGAGGAAGGTGCCGAAGCGCCAGCCGCGCTGGATGTGCTCGGTCAGGCTTTGGGCCTTGTACTGGGTCAGCACGTAGATGCTGAACAGCCCCGAGTTGATGAAGTTGTTGATCGCAAAGTCGATGATGCGGTACTTGCTGCCGAACGGCACGGCCGGCTTGGACCGCTTCTGGGTCAGCGGCGCCAGCCGCGAGCCTTGCCCGCCTGCCAGAATCATGCCTAGTACGCGTGGTTTCATGTCTTACCCCCTGTCAAGATGCGTGATGGGACGAGAAGGCTGGTCCTTCCCCAAAACTTCCCGAACGGGATTGAGCTGCCGTTGATCTCGCCTCCCACTCTACGCGGGACAGGCAGGACGCTTCTGCCCTGATCTAATTAACATTCAGCTTATGGGCGGCGCCGACAGCCTCACGCAGCTGCCGCGTGGCCTCCGGTGGCGTGAGGACCGGCGCACCCAGCTGGCCCCGCATGGCCGTGAGCTGCCGCTTGGCGTACTGCCGCGAGGCCAGCACGATGCGCGCCGTCGCCTCCGCCTCGTCCAGGCTTCCAGTTGACACCGCCCACGCCTCGCGGTAGCCCAGCGCCTGCCACGCGGTGGGCCGGGGCAGGGTGTCCGGGTCCAGGCGGGCGGCCAGCCACGCGGCCTCCTCCGCCCAGCCCGCAGTGAACATGGCCTCCACGCGCCCCCTCATTCGCGCTTCCAGTTCCGGACCCGGACGGGTAAAGGCGGTCACGGCGTACTGGAAGCGAGGCGGACGGCTGCCAAACGAGCCGGGATACTGCCCAGTGCGGCGGAAAACCTCGGTGGCGCGCACCACCCGGCGGGGGTTGCGCTCCATGCGGGCGGCCTCGGCCGGATCGTGGGCGGCGATGTCGGCCAGCAGGGCGTCCAGCCCGCGCTCGGCCAGTTCGGTCTCCACGGCGGCGCGCACCTGCGGGTCGGCGGGCGGGGTCAGCGGCAGGCCGCGCAACAGGGCCGAAAGGTAGAAGGTGGTGCCGCCCACCACCAGCGGCACGCGCCCGCGCCTGAGCACGGCCGCGATGGCCGCCTCGCCCTCCTGCACGTAGCGGGCCACGTCGTAGCGCTCGGTCACCTCGGCCACGTCCAGCAGGTGGTGGGGCACGGCCTCCTGTTCGGCGGGCGTGGATTTGGCCGTGCCGATGTCCAGCCCCCGGTACACCGTGAAGGCGTCCGCCGAGACCACCTCCAGGCCGGAGTCCAGGGCCACCTGCAGCGCCAGGGCCGATTTTCCGGCAGCGGTGGGAGCGGTCAGCAGGGGAATCCGGAGCGGGCGCAGCGGGGGCATCCCTCCCACTTTAGGCGCTGGTCTTGCCGGCGGTGCGGGTGCTAGCGTGGGCCGCATGAATGAGCCGGTCCTGGCCCGCCTGCAACACCTGATGACCCTGCGCGAGGAGGTGGAGACCCTCTCTGCCGGGCCGTGGGTTCCCGCCGCCGACTGGGCCGACGGCGACGCCCACCTGACCCTGTACCTGGACGTGCCGGGCATCAATCCTGACCGTCTGGAGATGCACGAGGAAGGCGGCATGCTGACCGTGGCCGGCGAACGCAGCGCGCCGGAGGGTCTGCTGAGCGCCGAACGCGCTGCGGGGGTCTTCCGCCGCGTGCTGGCCTTCCCGCGCGAGGTGCTGCCGCAGTCCGGCGAGGCCCACCTGGCCGGCGGCGTGCTGACCGTGCGTTTCCAGAAGAAGCACCCCACCATCGACGTCCACGCCGATGTCCAGGACCTGCCCCACCGCCCCGACTAGGCGGGTCCGGCGGCAGGCCCACCGACACCCCTGTCAGCCTGGCTTCCGGTCTGGGGTCCGGCACCACCCCGCTGCTGAAAACCACACCTCCAGAACGTGCCCCCCCCAGCGGGCTTTCAGGCTAAAATAGACGCCTTATGAAATTCACATGGTCCCTCCTTCTGAGCGCTGCCCTGCTGGGCACAGCGTCCGCCGCACCCATCACCATCACCGTGCTGCACACCGACGACCTGCACGGCCACCTGGAGCCCACCAAGATCGGCGAGGGCATGTACGGCGGCTACGCCCGCCAGACCACGCTGATGAAGAAGTACGCCGCCGAGGACACCAACCCGCTGATCCTGTCGGGCGGCGACACCTTCCAGGGCACGCTGTTCTACAACGTCTACAAGGGGCTGGCCGACGTGCTGTTCATGAACTACCAGGGCTATCAGGCGATGGCCGTGGGCAACCACGAGTTCGACGACGGCCCGGCGGCGCTGGCCAAGTTCGTGGACAAGGCCACCTTCCCGGTGCTGGCGACGAACATCGATGTCAGCGCCGAACCGCTGCTCAAGGACCGCATCAAGCCCTACGCCATCCTGAACGTGGGCGGCGAGAAGGTCGGCGTGATCGGCGCGGTGACCCCGGACCTGCCGCTGATCAGCAGCCCTGGCGACAACGTCAAGATGCTGGACGTGATGAAGAGCATCCAGGCCAGCGCCGACGCCATCAAGGCCCAGGGCATCAATAAGGTCTTCCTGGTTTCGCACCTGGGTTACACGCTGGAACAGGAAGTGGCCAAGACCGTGTCCGGCCTCGACGTGATCGTCGGCGGGCACTCGCACACGCTGCTGGGCACCTTCGACAACAAGGACTTCCCCGCCAGCGAGGGGCCGTACCCCACGGTGGTCAACAACCCCGACGGCAACAAAACCCTGCTGGTCGCGGCCTGGGAATGGGGCAAGGTGCTAGGGCGCATTCAGGTCAAGTTCGACGACGCCGGGGCCGTGCAGTCGTGGGAGGGCAACCCCATTCCGGTGTCCGCCGATGTCCCCGAGGACGACACCGCCAAGCGCATGGTCGCCACCCTGACGGTGCCGATTGCCAGCCTGCGTCAGCAGGTCGTGGGCAACGCGCCCAAGGGCCTGAATGGCAGCCGTGAAGTGGTGCGCAAGCGGGAGAGCGGTATGGCGAACGTGCTGGCCGACGCGGCGCTGGCCGCTGGTCAGACCGCAGGCGCACAGCTGGCGCTGGTCAACGGCGGGGGCGTGCGCGCCAGCATCGACGCCGGCCCGATCACCTTCGACGAGGCCATCACCGTGCAGCCCTTCGGCAACTCACTGAGCCTGCTGGACCTGACCGGCGCCCAGATTCGCGCTGCCCTGGAACACGGCGTCGCCACCTGGAGCGAGAACAAGGGCCAGTTCCTGCACGTCTCCAAGGGCATGAGCTACACCTTCGACCTGAGCAAACCTGCCGGCAGCCGCGTGACCGCCGTGACCCTGAACGGGCAGCCGCTGGACGATGCCAAGACCTACAAGGTCGCCACCAACAACTTCACGGCGGGCGGCGGCGACGGCTTCACCATGTTCAAGGGGGCGCCGCGCCTGGACACCGGCAAGCTGGACGTGGACATTCTGGTGGACTACCTCAAGGCCCACCCCGATCTGACCGCTGAACCGGAAGGCCGCATCGTGGTGGAAAACGAGCCGAAGTAATACGGACTCCGATTGAAAGGTGTTGAAAACACCTAGAAATCCGAGCGAAGCGAGCAGGAGAAAAACGGGTTCCGGACGTGGAGTGTGGAAATCGGAGCTGTCCCGATTTCTACACGAAACAAACGGAATCCGTATAAGGCCTGACCTGAAAGCCCGAACCATGAGAATCCCCCTCTGCCCGGCGTGGTGGAGGGGGATTTTCAGTGCAAAGTCGGGCTTGTTTTACCCACTGACCGCGCCGCGCAGTTCCCACCACGCGCGGGGCAGCATCAGCAGTTTGCGGGTGCCGCTGACATAGGCGCGGCGGTTGAAGTTGTCGTAGTCGGCGCGTTCCAGATCGTCCAGAATGCCCTCGTAGGCGCGGGCGGCGGTGGCGACGGCCAGCCGGGCGCTGCCGTGCAGGCAGGGAATCCCGGCGCGGCCCTCGGCGTACCAGTCGCGGGCCAGGGCACACAGGTGAACCATCAGGGCGCGGTACTCGGGCGTAACCACGCCGCGCTCCAGGTCGGCGCGGCTCACGCCGTACTCCCCCAGCAGGGTCTGGGGCAGGTAGACCCGCCCACGCGTCAGGTCCTCGCCCACGTCGCGCAGGATGTTGGTCAGTTGCATGGCCTGCCCCAGCATCAGGGCGTGGTGCAGGGTGCGCTCGCCGCCGCTGTACCCGCTGACCGGCGCGATCATGAATCCGATCACGCCGGCCACCCGGCGGCAGTACAGCGCCAGATCCTCCATGTCGTGGTAGACGTGGCCGTTCAGGTCCATCCGCAGGCCCTCGTGCAATTCGGCAAAGGCCGACAGCGGAATCGGGTAGGTGCGGGCAGCCCAGGCCAGCGCCGTGTCCACGGGATCGGGGCCGGGGCGCCCGGCAAAAGCCCCCTGAATCCGGGTCCACCACACGTCGAGTTCGGCCTCGACGCTGTCGGCGGTGGACTCGTCGGCAATATCGTCCCCGGTGCGGCAGGCCGCGTACACCGCCCAGACCGCCTGCCGCTGCCGCAGCGGAAACAGCCGCGAGCCCAGAAAGAAGGTCTTGCTGTGGTCCCGCGTCACGTCCCGGCAATGGGCCACCGCCTGCACCGGGGCAGCGGAAGTCGGGGAGGGAGGCAGGGACGTGTTGATCATGGGGAAAATCCTTGGGGCCGAGTCTAGGGGGTCCGGCCGGGCCAGACCTCCCACATTCTTACAGACTCCTGACGGTGGGGTGGACCGGGAGGCATCAAAGGCGAGATCAATCCTTTACAGATGGCCCTGTTGCGCCGCCCCCGCCCCCTCAGCCCCTGTCTTGACCGCGTCTGCCTTGACATAGCGCCCGAACCGCACCGCGCCGACGCCCAGACCGTCGGTCAGGGACAGCTCGGGCAGTTGCCGCGCCACCCAGGCCGGATCGGGAAAGTTCAGGCCGCCCAGCGCCGCTGTCGAGAGCAGGCTTTGCAGGGGTCCGCCGGTGCGCGGCACGTACATCAGCCACAACTGGCCGCCGGGGCGCAGCACGCGGGCCAGTTCACGCAGAAAGCGCGCCGGATCATGGGTCTCGTTCAGGGTGGCGCCCACCGTGACACCGTCGAAACTGCCGTCCGGCAGGCCGCTGTCTTCCAGGTTCAGCAGCGCCCAGTCGATCTGAGCACTCGGCTCGCGCCGCTGGCCCTCGCGCAGCATGGCGGCGCTCAGATCGGCGGCCAGCACCCGGCAGCCCGCGCTCGCCAGCACGCCCGCGTAGAAGCCCGCGCTGGTGCCGGCGTCCAGCCAGCGCTCGCCAGCGTGCGGCCGGCACAGCGCCCGGAACAGCCGGGCCTCACGCGCCAGGCTGAAAGGCC
Source organism: Deinococcus radiopugnans ATCC 19172 (assembly GCF_006335125.1). Taxonomy (NCBI): domain Bacteria; kingdom Thermotogati; phylum Deinococcota; class Deinococci; order Deinococcales; family Deinococcaceae; genus Deinococcus; species Deinococcus radiopugnans. The sequence goes on along the minus strand of NZ_VDMO01000023.1, from coordinate 41,524 downwards.
GGCCGCTGAGCAGCCCCAGGGACCGGGCCCGCCACAGGGCGTAGCCGCGCGCCGTCAGCTCCAGCGTATTGCTGCGCTGGGCCACGCTCAGCGCGGGCTGTCCGGACGGGACAGGGTTCAGGTTTTCTTGCATCTGGGGCTTTTGTGTCACAGAAGTCATTATGCTGGGCAGTATCTGGCCTGTCCGTTCACGCTGCTTCGGGCGTGGGGCCGCTCCCCGGAGGGAATGCATGGAAGAACGCAAGAGTATGGGAGGGGCCATCGTCGACGTGTTCGATGCGGGCGTGACCCTCGTCAAATCCGAGATCAACGCGCTGGTCAGGAAAGTCAGCGACATTGCCAAGGCCAAGGGCGTCGGCGTGGTCCTGCTGCTGGCCGCCACCGGGCCGCTGGTGCTGGCGCTGGTCTTCCTGATCCTATTCGTGTTCTACGGCCTGATGCGTTTGGGGCTGGGCGCCTGGGCCGCCGCGCTCTTGATCGCCATCTTCAGCTTCGTCGTGACCGGCGTGATGATCCTGCTGGGCATCCGCAAACTGGGGGCAGAAGTGGACACCGACGAGCCGCGCGCCAAGAGCTTTGATGCCATGACCGAGGACGAGCGCCTGGAAGCCCAGTATCAGGCTGAACAGGCCGAGAAGGCGGCCCGCGAACGCCGCGCTGCCCAGGCCCAGACTGCCGGCACACCGGCCAGTGGGATGCACACCACGCCTGTGCAGGGCAGCGTGCCCACCGGCACTCCCACCCGCACCGTCGTCGTCTCGCCCACCAATGCGCCGCGTGGCCCGGCGGGCGGGACCGTCAGCCCTGGCCTGGGCGCCCCGGACCGCGCCACCGATCAGGATTCGCGGCAGCCGGCCAGCCGGACCTCGGTGGAGGTGCCCCGCGATCCGGGCCTGTACGCCAGCGGCGAGAACCGCTACGTCGGCGACGACGGCCAGCAGGCCACCGTGCGCGTGGAAGGCGGCACCTCCACCGTGCCGGTCTACGAGAGTGAACCGGACGGCTCGGCCAGGATGTACGGCGGCTCGCTGAACGAGAAGCTCGACAAGGGCGAGGTGCCCAGCGCCAACCACGCCGAGCCGGGCCACAGGGCGGCCGGCCACCACCGAGATCCGCTGCTGCAAGACCCCGTGGTGCTGGATGACGCCCCTGGCATCAGCGTGAGCACCACGCCCACGTACCAGGACGACATCAAGAAAGGCGGGGGTGACGTCTGATGGCCGACCACGAGTTCAAGTCCAACCTGACCGAGCGTGAGGCGGCCCGCGAGCGCCTGAAAGAAAGCCTGGACGTGCTGGCCGAACGCGCCAACCTGCAGGTGCAGATGCAGAAGGAGCCGGTCAAGATGCTGGGCGGCGCGTCTGCGGTGGGCGCCGTGCTGGGCCTGCTGATCGGCACGCAGTTTAAGCGCACGAAAAAAATCTACGTGGACGCCGGAAGTCCCGTCAAGTACCAGAAGGAACTGGTCAAGGCCCAGAAATCCCAGAAGGGCGGCGGGGTGGGCGGCGCGTTGCTCGCCACCCTGGGCACCCTGGCGGTCAAGACCCTGTCGGACCGGGTGCTGGCTCCCAAGCTGGAAGAGATCGCCAACAACATGCTGGAAAAAGCCGGCGAGGAGCCCAAAACCAGGGCCACTCAGCCGCGGGCGATGGAGCGTGCGGCACCCTCGGCTGGGCCGTCGCTGAGCAAAAGTGAGGCTCCAGTCACCTCGTCCGGCAGCGGACCCAGGCCGATGGGCACCGCGTCCACGGGGTCCAGCGCCGCCGCCTCGTTCCTGAAGCCCGCCCCCACCGGACAGGCAGAGAGTTACAACGATCAGGCCAGCGCTGAAGGCAGCGTGCCGCCCGTGGCCGCCAGTCATGACCATCCTGGCGTGGTGCCCACTCCTAAAAGTGTGGTGGAGGCCAAGGCCCAGGGCAGCGCCATCGCCCCGGACGAGAAGAGCAATCCCAACCTGCGCTGATACTCTCCCGCATTGATGCCGTCAAACCCGACTCAGCACTGACCACAGCCCACCGCGCAATGGTGGGCTGTTTTTTGATCTGGCCTGACCCGGTCTGCTAGCCTCCGTGCCATGACCGGCACCCGCAGCACCCGCCAGCGCGACGTGATCGCCCAGGTGCTGGGCCGCGCGCCGGGACCGCTGGCGGTGGCCGAGGTCTTCGAGCGGGCGCAGGATGATCTGCCGGGGCTGGGCATCGCCACCGTGTACCGCACGCTGAAATTGCTGACCGAGCAGGGCCGGATCCACCCAGTCACCCTGGACGGCGAGACCCTTTATGAGGCGGCGGGCAAGGGCCATCACCATCACTTTTCCTGCAATCAGTGCGGACGCGTGTTCACGCTGCACACCTGCCCCGTCACGCTGCCCAGCGGCACGGTCTACCCTGGCGGCTTCGTGGTGGAGGCGCATGAGGTCACGCTGTACGGCCAGTGCCCGGAGTGCGCGGCAGGCTGAGCCAGAATCTGCCGCCCTGTCTACGCACCCCACCTTGACTCTGGCCGATGCGGCCCGCTAACCTCTTTTCAGCTCCCGCGTGGAGTCTGTTTCACCAAGCACCACCCACTTCAGAGCGCCCGAGAGACCTGGCTCGTTGACGGCGCGGCAACCGGACCCCATCGCGTCACGGTGCCAAGGCCAGCCCCCCTGAGATTCGCGGCTTAACGATGAGCGCGGCAAGGGCGGGATCAAGCGGGAAGGCCGACGCGGATGACGATATTCGCCCCTTCTCTTCACCACACGAGAGGGGGCGCCGCTGTTTTTACAGTGGCCCCCACCCAGCCCCGATGGGAGGCCACCCCGTATGCCCCAGCACCCTGCAACCCAACACTTTGAAACCCTGCAAGTCCACGCCGGTCAGAAGCCCGATCCCACCACGGGTTCGCAGGCGGTGCCGATCTACCCCACCAACAGCTACGTCTTCGAGTCGCCGCAGCACGCCGCCGACCTGTTCGGGCTGCGGGCCTTCGGCAACATCTACAGCCGGATCATGAACCCCACCAACGCGGTGTTCGAGGAGCGGATTGCGGCGCTGGAAGGCGGCGTGGGGGCGCTGTCGGTCTCCAGCGGGCACGCCGCGCAGCTGGTGGCGCTGCTGAACGTGGCGCAGGCCGGCGACAACATCGTGGCCTCGCCCAACCTGTACGGCGGCACGGTCAACCAGTTCCGCGTGACCCTGAAACGCCTGGGCATCGAGGTCAGGTTTACCGGCAAGGACGAGCGCCCCGAGGAGTTCGCCGCTTTAATCGACGGCAAGACCCGCGCCGTGTACTTCGAGACCATCGGCAACCCGGCGCTGAACATCCCCGACTTCGAGGCGATTGCCGCCGCTGCCCACGCGCAGGGGGTGGCGGTGTTCGTGGACAACACTTTCGGCGCGGGCGGATACTACTGCCAGCCCCTGAAGCACGGCGCGAACGTGGTGGTCGAATCGGCCAGCAAGTGGATCGGCGGCCACGGCAACGGCATCGGCGGGGTGATCGTGGACGGGGGCAATTTCGACTGGGGCAACGGACGCTACCCGCTGATGACCGACCCCAGCCCCAGCTACCACGGCCTGAACTTCTGGGACACCTTCGGCGAGGGCAACGCGCTGGGGCTGCCCAACGTCGCCTTCATCACCCGCGCCCGCACCGAGGGCCTTCGCGATCTGGGCACCACGCTGGCCCCGCAGCAGGCGTGGCAGTTCATTCAGGGCCTGGAAACGCTGTCCCTGCGGGCCGAGCGGCAGGCGCAGAACACGCTGGCGCTGGCGCAGTGGCTCTCGGGCCACCCCGACGTGACCCGCGTGACCTACCCCGGCCTGAGCAACCACAAGCACTTTGACCGTGCCCAGCACTACCTGCCGCGCGGCGCGGGCGGCGTCCTGACCTTCGAGCTGGCCGGGGGGCGCGCGGCGGGCGAGGCCTTTATCCGCAGCGTGGGGCTCGCGCAGCACGTCGCCAACGTGGGCGACACCCGCACGCTGGTCATCCACCCGGCCAGCACCACCCACAGCCAGCTGGATGAGGGGGCGCAGACGGCCGCAGGGGTCACGCCGGGGCTGGTGCGCGTGTCGCTGGGCATCGAGCACATCGACGACATCACCGAGGACTTCGCGCAGGCGTTGGCCGCCGCCCTGGTGGATCTGCCACAGGAGGGCGCGGAGAAGGAGGAGGCGTGACGGCCCTGTCCCGCACCCTGGCTCCCCTGCCGCTGCCCCCCGAAGACGGGCGATGTTCCGCCGATGACCGGACGGTCAAGACGGTCACGCTGTTCCGCACCTCGCCGCTGCTGCTGGACTGTGGGCGGCCCCTGAGTGACGTGCGGGTGGCCTACCACACTTACGGCGAGGCGCAGGAGGAGGCCACGCTGGTGTTGCACGCCCTGACCGGCCACAGCGCCGTGCACGAGTGGTGGCCGGACTTTCTGGGCGCGGGCCGGCCCCTCGATCCCGCGCGGGAGTTTATCGTCTGCGCCAACGTGCTGGGCGGCTGCGCAGGCACGGACGGCCCGGCCCAGTGGCAGGCGGACGGACTGGGGGACCTCCCCGTCTCCCTGCGCGACATGGCCCGCGTGGGCCGGGCGCTGCTGGAACATCTGGGCGTGCGCCGGGTGCGCGTGATCGGCGCGAGCATGGGCGGGCTGCTGGCCTACGCGTGGCTGCTGGAATGCCCCGATCTGGTGTCGCGGGCCGTGGTGATCGGGGCGCCGGTGCGCCACTCGCCGTGGGCGGTGGGCCTGAACAGCGCCGCCCGCGCCGCCATCCGCGCGGCCCCGGGCGGCGAGGGCCTCAAGGTGGCGCGCATGGTCGCCATGCTGTCGTACCGCAGCCCCGAGAGTCTGGCCCAGACGCAGGCGGGGCAACGTCGGCCGGGTGTGCACGCGGTCACCAGCTACCTGGAATACCAGGGCGAGAAACTGCTGGCCCGCTTCTGCGAGCGCAGCTACCTGACCCTGACCGCCGCGATGGACGCCTTCCAGCCGGGCGACGCCGAACTGGCCGCCATCCGCGTGCCGGTGCTGGCGGTGGGCATCTCCAGCGACGTGCTGTACCCGGCCGCCGAGGTCCGGGCCGGGGCCGCCGCGCTCCCGAACGCCACCTACTGGGAACTGGACAGCGTCCACGGCCACGACGCCTTTCTGATGGACGCGGGCGAGTTGCCGGGGCGGGTGGGGGCGTTCCTGCACGGGGGCTAGAAGGACGCCTCCCACAGCCCCACCTGCCTCTGTGGGTGCGAACCTGAACGCGGCAATGGGAGGGGGCGGAGTCTGTTTGCGACTCCGCCCCTCCTCTGCCCCGAGCAGCCCTATTGCAGGCTTTTCACGTAGCTATGGATGGCCTCCACCTGCTCGTCGGTGGCCGTCTCGCCGCCAAAGCCCGATTCGGCAAAGCGCGGCATCACCGGGGCCAGGGTGCGCCCCCCTGGCGCCTGACCGTGCAGCACAGCCTGACCAAACTCGGCGGGGCTCCACGCGGCGGTCTCCAGCAGGGCCGGGCCGATGCCGCCCACCGCCCCGGCGCCGTGGCAGCCCGCGCAGTTGCTGGCGTACAGCGACTCGCCGTTGACCGGCGCCTGGGCCACGGCCGCCGTCATGTCGCCCGCGCCCGCGCCGCCGGACATGCCGATGCCGGTGTAGTACGACGTGTAGGCGATCACGGCGGCCAGCACCACGAAGATCACGGCGGCGGCAATCTCGCGGCCTGAAAATCCACGCTCGTTGCTGTTGCTGATTTCACTCATCCGTGCCACCTCCCTTTTCAGGCACCCACCGCATCAGAATCCACCGCATCAGTACAGCCTCCAGCCGGGCACCAGTTCGGCGTTGGCGAACAGGCGGGCCAGCACCGGGCCGTACATCAGCAGCACCAGCAGCAGCGCCACGCCCCACAGCGCCATCAGCGGCTCGGTGTAGCGCACCAGGGCGCTGGCGCCGGCCAGGTTCGGGGAAGCGGGGCTGATGACCTCGCTGTAGGGAATCGGGGAACTGACCTCGCCGTCATCCACCCGCCTGGACAGCAGCATGCGGAACAACACGTAGAAGTACAGCAGCATGCTGACCAGCAGGATCATGCCGCTGATGGCGGTCAGCATCTGGGGAATCTGAATGGGCATCTCCTTGTACACGTTCTGGGCGGCGCCGCTGACCAGCGCGCGGCGCGGCACGCCCACCAGACCCTGCCAGTGCATCCCCAGCGCAAAGACCATCATGCCCACGAACCACGTCCAGACCGCCGCCGAGGCGAGGCGGACACTGGGAAGCCGCTTGCCGGTCAGGTGGGGAATCAGCCAGAAGGAAATGCCCATAAAGGTCAGGGTGGTGGCTGTGCCCACCGTGATGTGGAAATGGCCGGGAATCCAGGCGGTGTTGTGCACCACCGGCGCAAAGGTGGAACTGGCATTCACCACGCCGCCCGCCCCGCCCAGGATGAACGAGATCAGCGCCAGCACCGGGGCGGCGAACATGGGCTTGCCCCAGGGCAGCCGGGTCATCCAGCCGAACAGGCCCTTGCCCCCACGCGCCCGCGCTGCGTCCTCCAGCGAGGCGGCCACGCTGAACGCGGTCAGCAGGCTGGGAATCACCACCAGGAAGGTCAGGAACATGTGCACGGTCTTCCAGGCGTTCGAGATGTTGGGGTCCGCGTACTGGTGGTGCAGCCCGACAGGCGTCGAGTTCAGCAGGAACAGCACGAAGGTGAGGCGGGCCAGCGGCTCGGAGACGATGCGTCCGCCCGCGTGTTTGGGCAAGAAGGCGTACCACGAGATGTACGCGGGCAGCACCCAGAAATACACGATGGCGTGGCCGGTCCACCAGAACAGCGTCTTGGAGATCAGGGGGTCCACACCGGCCACCCAGCCCAGCGACCACGGGATCAGCAGAAAGACCACCTCGGTCACGATGCCCAGCGCGGCGACGAACCACATCATCCAGGTGGCGACGCACATGAAGGCCACCAGCGGGGTCACGCGGCCCGGATTGGCGCGCTTCCAGCGCAGCCACATGTTCACGACCTGCCCCACCACCAGCAGGCTGGACCCCACCATGACCGCCGCGCCGATGTAGAACACCGGGCTGCCTTCCATGGGCGGGTAGAAGGTGTAGAGCAGCGTGGCGTTGTTGGTCAGCAGCGGCACGGCGGCCACCAGCAGCCCGGCGGTCATCAAGATGTACGTGAACCACGCGAACTTCATGTTGATCCGCATGCCCAGGTCACGGGCAGGCAGGTACAGCATCCAGCCGCTGATAAAGAACTGCGTGAACACCAGCGCGTTCAGCACGCCGTGCAGGCTCAGGCCCTGATAGTACGATTTGAGCAGCGCCTTGAGGATCGGCGTATCGTACACGTTGATGCCGCCGTAATTCAGCGCCTGCAGCGGCCCCATCAGGGTGCCGACCAGCAGCGCCAGCAGCGCCGTGACGATGTAGTACTGGGTGACTTTCTTGAGGCTCCCCAGGTACGCCGCGTCCGAGATGACGGGCGTCTCGCGCGCGGCGTTGGGAGAGAAGACGGGTGAGGTGGTCACAAGTTGAGACTCCTTTGGAGGAAGAGACGAGAAGGCGGGCGGACGCGCAGCGTTGAGGTCCCCTACGGCTCCTGAACTTCCACCTTCACGCTGTTGATCATGTTGTGGTGCCCGGTGCCGCAGTACTCGTTGCAGATCAGGTTGAGGGTGCCGGGGCGGCGAAAGGTGGTGGTAAAGCTCGACACCTGTCCCGGAATGGCCGTGGCGTTGATGTTGGTGCCCTCAATGAAATAGCCGTGCAGCACGTCTGCCGAGGTCACATGAATCGTCACCGGCTGGCCCACCGGCACCTTCAGCACGGCGGGTTCAAACTGGAAGGCCCTGGCGATCACGAAGGCCTCGTAGCTGCCGTCGGCGTTCTGCCGCAGGCCGGGGGTGGCAAACGGCGTGGCCGCGAAGTTCTTGGGATTGAGCCGCCCGTTTTTCACGCCGGTAATGTGGTGGCCCCCTTCCCCGTTGAGCGAGGGATAGGTGCCGCTGAAAAAGCTGGCCAGCACGGTCACGAACAGCAGCAGAATCATCACGGTGGCGATGCCGAACCAGATGTTCTCGTACTTTTCAAGCGTGTGATGGTCCAGGCGCTGGCCTGCGGAGCGTGGCGCCGCCACTTAGCCTCTCCCCTGCTGAATGCCCAGCACCAGCATCCACAGCCAGATGATCGACAGCACCACGATCCCCACCACGACCAGCGTGCCGATGGGGGCTGGGCCGCGCACTGTCGGCTCGGGGGGCAGGGCCTCTTCACGGACCTGGACTTTCACGACCTCAGGCGGGGGGCGGGTCATGGCCGGGCCTCGGGGGCACCCGGCGCCGCCGCCGGGCGGGCGTAGTCGCGCAGCACATCGCTGACCGTCAGCAGGCCGATCACGGTGCCGGCGTCGTCGATCACCGGCAGGGCGCCCACGCGGTGGTGCAGCAGGGTGTGGGCCGCGTCACGCGCGTCGGCGTCGGCGGTGGTGGTCAGCACGCTGCGGCGCATCACGTCCTGCACGCTCACGGCGGCCAGCCGGGTGGTGGCCTCCCACGGCGAGAGGCTGCTGACCTTGCTGGGCAGCGCCTCACGGATGTCGCGGTCGGTGACGATGCCCACCAGCCGGGACCCGTCCACCACCGGCAGGCGGCGAATGCCGCGCGATTTCATCAGGTGGGCCGCGTCGGGCAGCGACAATGAGGGCGGCGCGACGACGGCTGGGGCACTCATCAACTCATGGACCAGCATAATATTCCTCCATGCCGAAGAGGGTGCAAGAGGTCCGTTACGGAGGCATTACGGCACGGCCAGGACGTCGGCAACGGTCAGACGGACCCTGGGGGCGCAACTCGGGAAAACTTCAGACCACGCATCCCAGTCCAGGCCATCCCCCCCTGACCCGTGCTTTACTCCCAGGATGCAACTTGTGGATTCGCTGGAGCGCGCCGACCTCTCGCTGACCTTTGCCGGGACGAGCGCGGGCCATCCCGAACGGCTCACCCGTGGTCTGGAAGCGGGCGAGGTGCGGCTGATCTCGCGCGGTGAGGACGGTGACACGGCGCTGGCGCTGACGCCCGACACCGCGCAGGACGCCCGCGAACTGGGCGCAGCCCTGGCAAAGCTGGCGCGTGAATTGAAGGCCGAGACCGTGAAGGTGGCCGCCACGAACCACGCCGCCGCGCTGGCCTCCGCCGCATTGGCCGCCGGCTGGCAGGACCGCCGCTACAAGGGTGGAGGCGAACAGCCAGCGGCACTGCAGCTTCAGGTGGACGGGCTGGACGCCGCCGCCGCCGCACACCTGCGGGGCGTGGCGGCGGGCGTGACGTTTGCCCGTGAACTGGTCAGCGCCCCAGCCAATCACCTCAACCCGGCCACGATGGCGCGCGAGGCGCAGACGCTGTCCTCTCACGGCGTGGAGGTCGAGGTCTGGGACGGCCCCACCATCGAGGCGCGCGGCATGGGCCTGCTGGCGGCGGTGGCGGCGGGCAGCGCGGCGGGACCACGCCTGATTCGCCTGACGCTGCCCGCACAGGGCGCGGCCACGCGAATCATCGCGCTGGTGGGCAAGGGCATCACCTTCGACACCGGGGGCTACAGCCTCAAGACCGGGGCGGGCATGTACGGCATGAAGAACGACATGGGCGGCGCGGGCGCGGTGCTGGGGGCCATGCGCGCCCTGGCCGAACTGCGCGGCCGCATTCCCAAAGGCACCGAGGTTCGCGCCTACGTGGCCGCCGCCGAGAACATGGTGGGGCCGCACGCCATGCGCCCTGGCGACGTGTACCGCGCCGCCAACGGCAAGACCGTGGAGGTCACCAACACCGACGCCGAGGGCCGGCTGGTGCTGGCCGACGCCCTGGCCGTGGCCTGCGACGAGGGCGCCACCGAACTGGTCGATCTGGCGACGCTGACCGGCGTGAAGGTGGCGGCGCTGGGCAACGACATCGCCGCCCTGTTCTGCTCCGACGCCACCCTGGCCGCGCAGCTCAAGGCGGGCGCGGAGGCCGCCGGGGAACTGGTGTGGGAACTGCCGCTGCACGGGGCGTACCTGAAGTCCTACCGCAAGAACACCATCGCGGACCTGAAGAACAGCGACATGGTGCCGGCCGGGGGCAGCATCAAGGCGGCCCTGTTCCTCCAGCAGTTCGTGACCCGTCCGTGGGCACACCTGGACATCGCCGGCAACGCGGCGAAAGAGGACGTGGCGACGGGCTGGGGCGTGGGGACACTGGTGGAATACGTGCTGGCGGGCGAGGCGTAAAACGGCTGCGCCGCCCATCACGCCGGACCTGATCGAGCGGTTGGAAGCGGCGATTCGCCTCAAGAGCTGGGACGCCCTACGCCGGGCCTGCGAATTGGAGGGCAATCCTTACGGCGTCACCCTGTACGAGAAGGAAGGGTTGCGGGCCTCGTTGGTGCGTGCCCTGCCGAAACTGCCCTGGTTTAACACGGTGTCTGGCCTGACCCAGGACACGCTGACCGAGCTGGACGGGGCGCTGTCCATGTACCAGATGGAGGGGATTGCTCCTCGCCTGGGCGTCTGGGCCACGCATCTGACCCCGACGCTGGGCGCGGCGCTGTATGACCGGGGCTTCACGCCGGTTGGGGTGGGCGCAACGCTCTACGCGGCGGCGGCTCCCACGCCCGGCACGTTTGCGGGGGTGGATGTGCGTGAACTGGACGCGGGCGAGGACAGGGCGACTTTCAGGGCTGTTCTGCTGGAGGGCTACGGGTTTACGAATCCGGCCCAACGGGCGCTGGCGGTTCTTGAGCATGAGGGGCCGGGCGTGCGCCGCTACCTGGCCCGTGTGGACGGGCAGCCCGCCGCAGCCGCCACCCTGAGCGCGCATGACGGCGTGGCATTTCTCGCCGGGGCGGCCACACGGCCCGAGTTCCGGCAGCGGGGCGCGCAGGCGGCGCTGATTCACCGTCGCCTGAACGACGCGGCCCGGACCTGCGAGCTGGTCACGGTGACCACCGCCTTCGCCTCGGCCAGCCAGCGCAATCTGGAACGGCAGGGCCTGCGGGTGGCGCAGCTCAAAACGTTGTGGGCCGCGTGGAGCAGCGTCGGGGAGCAACCGTAGGCGCGAGGCTGCGTTACGTCGCCGGGTCCAGCTTGCCCCGCAGCAGCAACTTCATGCGCTGGCCCAGGCGCTTGTAGGCGGGCGGGGCGTAGTGCTGGCGGAAGTCGCGGGTGGCGGCCTCGCTGCCCACGTCATGGCCGCCCTTCTGGGTCAGAAAGTAGCGGTGGTCCATGATCCACAGGTACAGGTCCGCCTCGGTGCGGCCCGGAAAGCGGAACATGACGTGGTGCAACTCCAGATTCTCCACGATCCGCAGGTACAGGCGGGTGTACCAGCTCACCACCGCCTCCTCCCAGGTCACGGGCGGCAGGCCCGCTCGTCCCGGCTTGCGGTCCAGAAAATACTGCCGGGTGCGGATGTGCTCCAGCAGCTTGTCGTAGCGCCCCGGCGTGGTGAACAGAATTTCGCGGTGGCCCGGCACCAGCAGGTCCAGCCCCGTGGCCCGCAGAAACTGCGCGTACTCGCCCTTGATGATCAGGTCCGTCAGGGTGTCGCTTTCCTCCGGCGGCACGGTCACGTTCAGCTCGATGACGTGGGCGTCGATGTACATCTGCCCCTGGCGGCGGGCCACCGAGACGCGGTGATTGCCGTCCTTGACGAAGTACAGCTCGCCCACCTTGTACACCTGGATGGGCGGCAACTCCTTGCCCTGCAGCTGCGCGCTGCGGACGCCGATCCAGCGCTCGTCCAAGTGTTTTTCCTTGGGCAGGTAATGACGGTCAAATTCGCGGTAGCGGTCCACTGAACCGATGATGTGGGCCACCGGAATGGCCTGCACCCCCAGGCTGTGTTCGCCCAGCGGCCCCAGATGCCGGACCCACTCGAAGGGCAGCAGTTCGTTGGGCTGACCGCGCAGGATCGCCAGCAGATCGCGCACGTCGCTCATCAATCGGGCGCGTTCCACCTCGCCGCGTGCGGTGCTGCGGGTCATGGACGTGGACTGCGGTGAAGCGGATTCTGGGGGACACATGGGGCGGGCACTCTCCTGGCGCGTGAGGCGCGAGTGGCCGGGGTCTTGAACCGTCTGGGGGAAATGAGGAACCCCGGAAACGTGGTCCAAGACTACAGCAGCGGTGGACAGGAGCGATACAGGCAGCGCTGGAACCCGCCGCGCGACGAGACGGATCCGGCACCAGCCTCCAGACGGGTGATTGAAGACGCGCTAGAATACAGAGATGACCGTTCTCCTTGCGCCCACCTAGCGAGAGTCGAGGACGCCCATTCCCACCTCCCCACTCTCAGACGAGCGGCGCTGTGCCACCAGCCGCCGCAGGAGCCACCCATGACCACCGAACCCACCCCGTCCCAGACCCACACGGCCGCGTCCCCGGCCGCAGGCCACGCCGCCGCGCTGGACACCGAGATCGCCCGCCGCCGCACCTTTGCCATCATCTCCCACCCGGACGCCGGGAAAACCACGATTACCGAAAAGCTGCTCCTTTACGGCGGCGCCATTCTGGAAGCCGGGTCCGTGACCGCCAAGGAAGGCCGCGCCCACACCAAATCCGACTGGATGAGCATCGAGCAGCAGCGCGGGATTTCCATTTCCAGCTCGGCGCTGACCTTCGAATATGGCGGGCGGCACATCAACCTGCTGGACACCCCCGGTCACCAGGACTTCAGTGAGGACACCTACCGCACCCTGACCGCCGCCGACAGCGCGCTGATGGTGCTGGACGCCGCCAGGGGCGTGCAGACCCAGACCGAGAAGCTGTTCGCGGTGTGCCGCAACCGGCAGACCCCGATCCTGACCTTTATCAACAAGATGGATCGCCCGGCCCTCGATCCCTTTGACCTGCTTCAGCAGCTGGAAAACGTGTTGCAGATCACGGCGGTGCCGCTGACGTGGCCCATCGGCGACGGTCCGGATTTCAAGGGCGTGTACGACCTGCAAACCGGGCAGGTGCTGGCCTTCGAGCGCACCTCCGGCGGCAAGCACCGCGCCCCGATGCAGACGGCGGGCCTGGACGATCCGCGCCTGATCGGGCTGGTGGGCGCCGACCTGGCCGCCAAGCTCAAGGAGGACGTGGAGCTGATCGAGGCGGCCATGCCCGAATTCGACGCGGCGGGCTTCCTGTCAGGCGAGCTGACCCCGGTGTTTTTTGGCAGTGCCATGAACAACTTCGGCGTCGAGCATTTCCTGAGCAACTTTGTGGAACTGGCTCCCCCGCCCGGCCCCACCGAGACGACGCTGGGCGAGCGCGAGCCGGACGCGCCCTTTGCCGGCTTCATCTTCAAGCTCCAGGCCAACATGAGCAAGCACCACCGCGACCGGACGGCGTTTATGCGCGTGATGAGCGGCCATTTCACGCGCGGCATGGACGTGACGCACACCCGCACCGGGCGCAAGCTGCGGCTCAGTCAGGCGCACACCCTGTTCGCCCAGGACCGCGAGAAGGTGGAGGAAGCCTACCCCGGCGACATCGTGGGGCTGGTGAACCCCGGCGTGTTCCAGATCGGCGACGTGATCAGCCTGGACGCCAAGGTGGCGCTGCCGGGCTTCCCGCGTTTTACTCCGGAAACGTTTGCCACCCTGGCCCTCAAGGACGTGGGCAAGCGCAAGGCGTTCATGAAGGGCCTGACCCAGCTGGCCGAGGAAGGCGTGGTGCAGGTCTTCTTCCCCACCGACGGGGCGCGCGATCCGTACCTGGGCGCCGTCGGGCCGCTGCAATTCGAGGTCTTCCAGGCCCGCTTGCAGGAGGAATACGGCGTGGACGTGGAGCTGAACATCACGGGTTACCAGCTGGTGCGCTGGCTGGCCGGCGACGCCGGATCGGTGGCCCGCTTTGCCCGCCACGTCGAGGACGATCAGGGCCGCCCGGTGATGCTGTTCCGCAGCAAGTACGATCTGGAATACACCGCCGAGCAGCACCCCGAGATCGAGTTCCTGCCGCTACCGAAAGACCTGACGCGGGTGTAATTCGGCACCCTCGTTTGAGGGTCAAGGGGAGATCAGACGGAGCGGCTAGAACCAGGGGATGCTGTCTCTTCTCGCCCCTCTGGCCCAGCCCACCCTGGACCACACCACCTGGACGCTGACCAGCCTGAGCTTCGGCGCGGTCACGGGCCACACCGGCTGCAGTCCACTGAAAGCCAGCGTGCGGGCGCGTGGTCAGGCGCTGCTGCTGCGCAACATCGACGCCGGCTCGGCTGACTTCTGCCCTGACCATGCCCTGGGCCTGCGCGAGGACTTCACCACGCTGCTGGCCCGCGCCACGCGCTATAGCGTGCGGAACGGTCAACTCACGATCTACGCCGGGTGGGGCAGACTGAAGTTCAGGGCGCAAGAGCTGCCCACCCGAGTCTTACGCCGGGCCGTACTGATGCTCCGTAGGGAGCGCCGCACCGTCATGCACGGCCTGGGCAATCCGCGCCGCCTGTGGAAAGTCCACCGCCGCGTACCACCCCTCCTCCAGCCCAACTGGCGTCTGGCGGTACACGCACAGGCTGGGGCCGTAGCTGCACGAGCCCAGGCAACCGCTCTCGGTCAGGCGGATGCTGCCGCCCGTTTTGTAGTACGCCAGTGCGGCGCGTTCCAGGTGGTTCCACAGCGCCTTGTACAGCAGCGCCGAGCCGCGCGCCTGACAGTTCGGCCCCTGACAGACCAGGAGGTGACCGGAGGTTTTGAAATACTTGGGGGCCATAACTCTTAATCCTCCGGGATGACCAGCAGGCGATCTGCATCCCTCACCACTCTTGCGCGCACGCCGTAGGCGGCCAGCAGGTTCCCCGGCGTCAGCACCGTCTCAGGCGGTCCAGAAGCCAGCACCTCCCCCTGATGCAGCAGCAGCAGCCAGTCGGCCCGCGCGGCCAGATTCAGGTCGTGCAGCACGGCCACCACGCCCAGACCGCCCGCCACCTCGCAGCGCAGGTAGCGAATCACCTCCAGGGCGTAGGCGAGGTCCAAATGGTTGGTGGGTTCGTCCAGCAGCAGGAAGCGCGGCTGCCCGGCCAGCGCGCGGGCCAGCGCCACCCGCTGCCGCTCGCCGCCCGAGAGTTCGGCCACTTTGCGGGCCTCGAAACGGCGGGTGTCGGTGCGGTCCAGGGCGCTGTCCACCGCCGCGTCGTCGGCATCGGTCCAGGGGCGGGTGGGCAGCAGGCCAAAACGCCACTCGCCCGCCCCGCGCCCCAGCGCCACCACGTCCCTGACGGTGGCCGAGTCCGGCAGGCCCTCGCTCTGCGCCAGATACGCCAGCGCCCGCGAACGCTCGGGGCGGCTCCAGCTTCCCAGTGAACGCCCGAACAGGCAGACCTCGCCGGATTCGGGGGCGTTCAGGCCCAGCAGCGCCCGCAGCAGCGTGGACTTGCCCGCGCCGTTGGGGCCGATGACGGCGGAGAAGCGGCCCGTCTCAAAGGTGGCGCTGACATTACGTACGGCGGGGAAGGTGCCGGCGTGGACGTGAAGGTTGTGGGCTTGCAGCGCCGTAGATGGTTGATGGTTGCTGGTTGCTGGCGACAAAAGAGCTGAGCTTGAAGCCCCCAGACCCTTAGACCCTTTGACCCTTTGACCGCCCTTCATATCTCCTTCTCCCGGCGCAGCAGCCACAGGAAGAAAGGACCGCCCAGCAGCGTGGTCACGATGCCCACCTGCGACAGCGGCGAGGTGCGGGCCAGCAGATCGGCGTACACCAGCAGCGCCCCACCCAGCAGCGCCGAGAGCGGCAGCAGAATACGGTGACTGGCCCCGAAAGCAAGCCGGACCATGTGCGGCACGATCAAGCCCACGAAGCCGATCACGCCCACGTAGGCCACCGCCCCCGCCGTGGCGACGCTGGCGGCGACCACCACGATCAGGCGCAGGCGTTCTACCGGCACGCCCAGCGAGCGGGCAGTCAGGTCGCCCAGTTGCAGGGTGTCCAACGCGCGGGCCAGCAGCAGCAATGCGCCGCAGCCCAGCGCGGCATAGGGCAGCACCGTCAGTACGTCGCGCCAGCCGCTGAAGCCCAGGTCGCCCAGCGTGTAGGCCAGCACCTGCCGGGCGCGGTCCTCGCCGCGCAGGATCAGGGCGGTGGTGGCCGCACTCAGGACGCTGCCCACCACCACCCCGGCCAGAATCAGGCGGGTGGGCGGAAAGCGGCGGCCCTCACGCGCCAGCGACAGCGTGGCGGCCACCGCCAGCAGCGCCAGCACCAGCGCCGATACCGGAATCAGGGCGCGCGGCCAGTCCAGCACGATCGCCAGGGTGGCCCCCAGCGCCGAGCCGCTGGCCACCCCCAGCAGATATGGATCGGCCAGCGGGTTGCGGAAGACGCCCTGAAACGCGCCGCCGCACACCGACAGGCTGGCCCCCACCAGCACGCCCATCATCACGCGCGGCAGGCGGATCTGCCACACGATCACGTCGTTGCTGACCAGTTCTGCCCCGCTGAACTGGCTGGCAAGACCGCGCCACAGCGCCCCCAGCACCTCGCCCGGCGCAATGGTCACGCTGCCCAGACCGGTGCCGAACACGATGGCCGACAGCAACAGGGCGAGCAGCAGCACGGTGCGCGGCCACACCCAGCGTGGTCCGGGAACGGGTCCGGACGAGCGCCGCTCCCCAGAGGTCAGCGCTTCCCGCGGCAGATTACGGCTCATCTAGTCCCCCCTCCCCCTGGTCCCGGTTGGGCAGGACCCACGCTCCACCGCACCCGGCCTACTTGAACAGTTCCGGGTGAATCAGCTTGGCCAGCTGCGCCAGCGCCTGCGGCATGCGCGGGCCAGGGCGCGAGAAGATGGTGTCCAGTTCCTTGGGCAGCGCCATCGCCTTGCCGGTCTTGACCGCCGTCATGCTGCCCCAGCCGGGCCGGGCCGCCGCCGCCTTCGCGTCCACGCCCAGGATGAGCTGCGGGTTGGCCTTCACGATGAACTCGGGGTCCACCTTGGGAAAATCGCCCATGCTGGCCGGAATGATGTTGCGCGCGCCCGCCTTGCTGAGCAGCACGCCCATGAACGAGTTGGGGCCGATGCTGTACGGCGTGGGGTCCACCTCGACGTAGACGGTGGGCTTCTTCACCGCGTTCTTGGTCAGGATCTCGGTGCGGGCGATGTTGCGGCGCATGTTGGTGATCAGGAATTTGGCCCCCTGCTCGCGATTGACGAGTCGGCCCAGCACCAGCGTCTTGGAAAACACTTCCTCGTAGGTCTCGGGGTTCACGGCGACCACCGTGATGCCGGCCTGCGCCAGCGCCTCGACGATCTTGCCGTACTTGCTGACCAGCACCAGATCAGGCTTGAGGGCCACGATCGACTCGATCTTGGGATCGTACAGGCCGCCCATTTTCGGCAAGGTGGTGACCTTCTGCGGGTAGTCGCTGTAGTCGTCGACGCCCACCAGCTTGTCGCAGGCCCCAATCGCGCACAGCGTTTCACTGTCGCTGGGCAGCATGCTCACGATGCGCTGCGGCTCGGCCTTCAGGGTCACCTTGCGGTTCAGGTCGTCGGTCACGGTCAGCGGGTAGGTGGTGGCGCCGGCCACGCTGGCCAGGGCAAGACTCAGGGTCAGGATTGATTTCATGGAGGCTCCTTGGCCTCGCCCCGCGCACAGAAAATCCGCCCCGATAGCTGGGGCGGAAATGAGAATCGTCCGTCACGTCGGGCCACTCAGAGCAGACCCCGCACGGGCGTTCCCTCCTTTCCGCGAGAGGTCAGCCGCGCGCCCCCGGTGGCGGGAACGCGGACAGGGCAGGTGTTCGGACTTTCCGCCGCCCAGACCCGGCAGGGGCGGATTACCGTTGCGCGACAGTGCCGGAATGGGGGCCTGGAAGACTCGTCTCCGCAGGCCGTCACCGGCTTTCCCCACGCCCGTCGACCGCAGTATAGGCCAGGCTGCCGTGACAAAGGGCAAGAGAGTCAAGCGTGCCCAGACTGATGGGCCGCTCTGTTCACCTCACGCCGCTGTAGCCGCCGGTACAGGCCGCGCCGCGTTCGGGGGCGGTGGGGCCCTGCTCGTAGGTGTCCAGAAAGGTCTTCAGGCGGGTGTCGTCGGGTGTGTCCACCTTGAGCTGCGCGCCCCAGGCACTCGCGGCGATGGGGGTGTCCAGGCCAGGGTAGGGACTGAGCAGCGTGTAGGGGCGGCCCTCGACCAGCGTTTTGAGCTGCGTCACCGCCGCCGCGTCCAGATCGGGACGGTACGTGAGCCACACCGCGCCGTGTTCCAGGCTATGCACGGCGTATTCGTTGTACAGCGGCTGATCGTAGACGCCGCAGTTCTGCCACAACGGATTGTGCGGCCCCCCGGCGGGCGGGTTCTCAGCGTAGACCAGCGAGCCGCTGCGGTGATCGCCGCCCGCGTAGGTAAAGGTCTGGAGGCCCTCCAGATCGTTGCTCTTGCCGCCACAGGCAGTCAGGGTCAGGAGGACCAGGGAAAGGAGCGCACGCGTCATTGCCGTCCAGCATAGCGGGGCCAGATGAACGTGCTCACTCGTCCGCCGCCACCTTCACCCCCTCTGGTCCAGGCTCCAGCCCGAGACCCGGAGGCCGCCCCCCGCTGAAGCCGCTGCCCAGCAGGTCCACGTCCTGACGGTCCGGCACGATGTCCCCTTTCAGGCCGCGCGCCGCGAGTTCCGGCAGGAAGGCTTGCATCACCGGCACCTCGCCGTGGACCAGCCAGACGTGGGGGCAGCCGGCGGTCTCCAGAAACGCCAGCAGATCGTCGTGATCGGCATGGGCCGAAAAGCCCCCGATGGTCTGGATCTGCGCCCGCACGGCCACCTCCTCCCCCATGACCTCCACGGTCTGCGCCCCGGCGACGAGCTGGCCGCCCAGACTCAGCGGCGACTGGTACGACACGATCACCACCCTGGTGCCCGGCTTCCACAGGTGGTGGCGCAGGTGGTGCTGGATGCGCCCGCCGGTCATCATGCCGTTGCCGGCCAGAATGATCGCCGGGCCGTCATAGCGGTTGAGGCGCTGCGACTCGTCGCCGGTCAGGACCTCGTGCAGCGTGCTGGGCGCGAACGGATCCTCGCCGGAGCGCAGGGCGTCCCGCACCTCCGGAACCAGTTCGTCCCCGAATTGGAAGTAGGCGCGGGTGGCGCGGGCCGCCATCGGAGAGTCCAGAAACACCGGAATGCGCGGCACCTCGCCGGAGTCCATCAGGGCCTTGAGGGTGTGCAGGAGCGTCTGCGAACGCTCGATGGCAAAGCTGGGAACCAGGATCTTGCCGCCGGCGCGCACCGCCCCGCACAGAACGTCGCGGAATTCGACCAGGGTTTCAGGCCACGCGCGGTGGCGTTGGTTGGCGTAGGTGGTTTCCAGCACCACGGCGTCGGCCTGCGGCGGCGGCGTGAAATCGAGCTGCAGCCCCCCCGCACGGTGCCCCAGATCGCCGCTCATGATCAGCCGTCCGCCCGCGTCTTCCAGCAGCAGGTACGCACTGCCCAGGATGTGTCCGGCGCGGTACGGGGTCACGCGCAGGCCCGCCACGGTGGACGCCTGTCCGAACTCCAGCACCGGGCGCAGCAGGTCCAGGGCGCGGTGGACGTCCTCCTCGTCGTACAGCGGGGGCAACACCTCGTCTTCGCGGGCCTGCCGGCGGGCGTGGCGCAGGTGCTGACGGTAGCCCTCCAGCTGCAGGCGGGCCGAGTCCAGCAGCACCGTTTCGGCCAGCGCGGCGGTGGGCGGCGTGCAGTACACCGGTCCCCGGTAGCCGCGGTTCACCAGCAGCGGCAGCCGTCCCACGTGGTCCAGGTGCGCGTGGGTCAGGATTACCGCGTCCAGGTCCGCCGGGTCAAAGGGATAGGGCTCGTGGTTGCGGGCTTCCAGCGCCCCACTGCCCTGAAACAGCCCGCAGTCGATCAGAATGCGCCGTCCGCCGTCCAGCGTCAGCAGATGCATGCTGCCTGTGACCGTGCAGGCCGCGCCGAAACTCTGGAGTCGCATGGGGAAGTTTAACGTGGAGCCGAGGGCAGAAGGCGGGCAGATGCCGCCGTTCTCGTCTTAGAGCAGTTGTCAAAAGAGCTGTTTGCTTTTGACCGAACGGACTGGCACAGCTCGCAGAGAGGGAGTGAGTTTCAACGAGCAGTTGGGACTGATACAGCTCCGCAGGAGAGCATGGAGGCATCAGAAGTCTCCTTTTCTGATGCTGTCATTCGGACAACTGCCCTAAAAAAGCTCGTCCAGCAGCCGGTAGTACGCCAGCCTGTCCGGATCGACGTATTCGCGCCCGTACAGGTCCAGAAACCCCTCGGCAGAGTCGGGGCTGAGGTTGCGCCCCAGGCTGCGGTGGGTCAGGGCCAGATCGGCGTGCCGGTCCGCGATGCCAGCGCGGCCCACGTCGATCAGGCCGTCGATGAATTCGCCGTTCACGATGAAGTTGGGCAGGCAGGCGTCGCCGTGCGTGACCACCAGATCCTCGTGCGCGGGGCGGGTGCGGGCCAGTTCGTTGAAGACGCTGACCGCCGTGCGGCCCTGGCGCTCATCGTCGAAATCCGACTCGTCCACCACGCCCGCCGCCACCCGCTCGCGGGCGCGGGCCAGGGCCACCGGCAGCGACATGTTGAAGGGACATTCGCGCAGCGGCAGGGCGTGCAGTTCGCGCAGCGCACGGGCCAGCAGGTTCACCAGCCGCTCCGGGTGAAACAGCACGTCGGGGTGCGAGGCGTCCAGGCCCGGCACGCGGGTCAGGGCGAGGTATTCCAGACCTGCCTCCAGCTCATAGCCCACCACGCGCGGCACCGGGACGCGCCCGGCCAGCCAGCGCAGGCGTTCGCGTTCCTGTTGCAGGGTGCTGGGAAACTGCAAGCCGTCCCGCGCCTGGACCTTCACCACGAAGCGCTGTGACCGCCACACGCCCGCGCCGCTCTCTCCTACGTTCACGCGCTCCCAGCGGGCAGCGGGCAGCACGCGGCGCAGCGGGGGCGGCAGGATCAAGGTTTCGTGAGCGTCAGCGGACACGGGGCGCAGGATAGATCATGCAGTTGCGGCGTGCCACAGGGGGCATCATGAATCTGTGACCACCACCCGACGGAAGGGGCGCCAGGACGCCGCGCCCAGTGCCAGACAGCTGCGCTCGCAGCGCCACGCCGACTGGTTTTCTGCCGCCATCGGACGCACGCGTTTCGTGGTGCTGATCGCCGTCGTGGCGGTGCTGCTGGTGTCGTTCAGCCTGTTCCTGCAGGGCACGGTGCTGGCGCTGTCCACGCTGTACGGCTCGTGGCACGACACCTTCACCAACGGCATCCAGAGCCAGCGCGGCAGCCTGGCCATCGAGTTTCTGGAAATCGTGTCCACCATGCTCAAGGCGGTGGTGTTCTACCTGATCGGGGTGGGGCTGTACTCGCTGTTCATCTCGCCGCTGAACCTGACCAGCGCGCTGGGCGTGGAAAGCCTGGCGGATCTGGAACAGAAGATCATCTCGGTGATTGTGGTGATCCTGGGCGTCACCTTCCTGGAGCATTTCGTGCGCTGGGAGGAACCGGTGGAAACGCTGTACTTCGCCGGATCCTTCGCGCTGGCGGGCGGGGCGTTGGTCTTCTTCCAGCGGGTGCACCACGGCCAGGGCAGCGACCTGCAGCAGCCCGAGGCGAAGCTGCGCGCCCGCCGCGAACTGTTCGAGCACGACGACGAGCAGCGGCACATCGAGGAAGAGGACATCAAGCGCGCCGAGGAGGTCACTGGAGCCAAGGCGGAGGGCAAGGTTGAGGAAGACGCGGGAGCCGAAGCCTGACGCGCAGGCCGGGAGCCGCGCCGCCCTGCGCCCGCCCAACAGCGTCAACAGAGGGGGGCAATAGCGAGGCGCGCGACGCCCCCACCGCCCGCGCCGCGTAGACTGCGGGCAATGAGAGTTGGCCTGCTGAATTCACCCGCCTCACGCCTCCGGGCGTACTGGGCGGCGTACCTGAAAGAACTGGACGTGCAGACCGTGACGCCTGCGCTGAGCGACGCCGAGGCGCTGGCCCTGGGCCAGCAGAGCCTGCCCGGCGAGCCGACGACGGTGCAGCTGGCGCTGGGCCGTATTCTGGCGCTGGACGCCGTGGACGCCGTGCTGGTGCCGCAGTGGTCCGCCGTCTCCGGCGACGCCTGGAGCGAGGCGCTGACCGAACTGCTGCCCCGGCGCATCAGCGGACTGCCCACGCTGATCGCCGTTGCCGACAGCGGCAGCCCCGAGCTGGAGGGCCACGCGGCCGAGGTGGGCCTGCGCGTTTCGCACAACGGGGGCGCGGTGCGCGGCGCGCTGGCCAAGGTGCGCCCGCTGGCCGCCGAACCCCGCGTGAGCATGCCGCCGCTGGGCCGCGCCGGACTGGCAACGGTGGCCGTGATCGGCCCGCGCGTGCTGCTGGCCGAGGACGCGCTGGCGGGCGGCCTGCGCCCCGCGCTGGAAGCGGCGGGCCTGTACCCCGTCTTCTCGCCCGAATTGCCCCAGGGCGACGTGCTGCGCCGGGCCGAGCGCATGGAGAATGCCGCGCGGGTGCCGGCGGGCGAGCGCGAGCTGTTCGGCGCGGCCTCGCTGCTGTCGGGCAAGAGCGCGGTGCGCGGCGTGGTGCTGGCCGCCCCTGCCGGTGACGGCGCGACGGCGGCGGCATTGGACCGCATTGCCGCGCGGATGCACCTGCCCACGCTGCGGCTGGACCTGCAAGCTGGACACACCCAGTTTGACGGCCTGGAGGCGTTCGCGGCCCGCGTGAATCCAGGTGCACTGCCTCTTCAGGAGACCCCATGAACCTCTGGCGCTGGCTGGTCACCCCCGATCCCGATCCCGGTTTCAACTGGACCAAGATGCTCAAGCTGGCGATCCGCGTGGTGCTGTTCGCCACCGTGGCCACGCTGATCAGCAGCCTGCTGGCGCTGACGCCGCTGCGCCCGTACCTGAACACGTGGTGGGGCAGCCTGATCTTTATCCTGATTCTGTACGTGCCGATGGCCCGCTTCCTGCTGGTGGACTCCTTCGTGCCGCGCCGGGGGGCCAGTGCGGCCACGCCGGGCAGCAAGGGCGGCAGCGGCCTGAGCAGCGCCCAGCGCCGCAAAGAGCGCAACCGCTACGCCGGGGTCAAGAAGGGGCCGCCCAAGTACGGGGGACGGCGATAGCAGAACGGTCCACCCTGGAGCAGACGCGCAAGAAGCGGCCAGCCGACGAGGTGCTGAACGAGCGAATCTACCGCCCGCTGGCGCAACGGCTGGTGGACCCGCTGGCCCGCCTCGACGTGAATCCGGCCCACGTGGTGCTGGTTCATACGGCGCTGGGCGTGGCTGCAGCGTGGCTGATCCGGCGCGGCGGCCCGTGGTGGCGCTCACGCCTCGCCCCTGCGCTGCTGCTGCAGGTCAAGACCGTGCTGGACAATCTGGACGGCCAGCTGGCCCGCGCCACCGGACAAACCACCGAGACGGGCCGGTACCTGGACACCGAGATGGATCTGGTGGTCGATCTGGCCCTGAACGTGGCGATTGCCGGCCGGGCCGGACTGCCCCTGACCGTGCTGCAAAGCCTGATCCTGACCACCGATTTTCTGTGGGAACGCGAGCACCGCGCGGCGAGGGGTGAGGTCTTCCGCGAGGCAGCGGCGCAGGCGGGGGACAACCCGCATGTGCTGGCCGGTCTGAAAGCCGTGTACGCCGCTTACTTTCTGCCGCAGGAGCGGATATTGGGCCGTTGGTTTGAGGTGCGGCTGAGGGAGGTGGTGGGCGACTCCCCTTCCCCCGAGGAACGCCGCGCCTACACACCGCTTCCAGTCACCGCCATAGCGGCCAATCTGGGGCTGACCACCCAGCTGGCGTTTCTGGGCCTGTGCCTGCTGGGCAACTGGCCCCAGCTCTATACCCGCTCGCTGCCGGTCCAGGCGGCGCTGTTGCTGGGCGTCCAGCGCTGGCGGGAGGGACAGGTCAAACGCGAGACGGTTTCCCGCACCTGAAATTCCTACTCGCCCAGCCGGTACTGTTTGTCACCCTCCGCCTGCAGCACCACGCTGACCTTTCCCCGGTCCACCGTCACGTCGCAGCCCAGGATGCCGCGCGGCAGCGGTCCCGGCAGCGCCTCCGTGCATTTCTGGGCATACGAGACATTTTCGGACGGTTTGGTGGCCTGCACCGCCTGCACCACGCGCTGGCCGTAATCGCGGGCCGCCTTGCCCTGCACCGCCAGCGTGGCGACAATCACGCCGATGCCCGCCACGAAGGCCAGCAGAATCCAGAAGAAGGTCCGCATGGCCCTGCCGCGCTCGGCGGGGGTGATGTCGCGCAGTTCGGCCGTCTTGACCATGGACTTCCGGGCGGGCTGTGGGGCAGGGCGGGCGCGCTTGCTCATCTGGCCTCCAGCCTATCCCGCTCAGCCCAGCCAGCAGTCCCGCGCTACACTCCGGGCCATGAGCAAGGTCATCATTATCGGAGCGGGCGGCGTGGCCAACGTCGTTGCCAAGAAGTGCGCGCAGAACGACAGCGTGTTCACGGAAGTCCTGATCGCCACCCGCACGGTCCGCAAGGCCGACGCCATCGTGGCCGAGATTCACGAGCACCTGCCGAACAGCCAGACGAAATTCAGCACCACGACGGTGGACGCCGACAACGTGCCGGAACTGGTGAAAGTGATCCGGGAGTTCGGCCCCGAGATGGTGATCAACGTGGCACTGCCGTACCAGGACCTGACCATCATGGACGCCTGCCTGGAAACCGGCGTGCATTACCTGGACACCGCCAACTACGAGCCGAAGGACGTGGCGAAGTTCGAGTACTCCTGGCAGTGGGCCTACCGCGAACGCTTCGAGAAAGCCGGGTTGATGGCCCTGCTGGGCTGCGGCTTCGATCCCGGCGCGACTCAGGTGTTCACGGCGTACCACGCCAAGCACCACTTCAAAGAAATCCACTATCTGGACATCGTGGACTGCAACAACGGCGACCACGGCAAGGCCTTCGCCACCAACTTCAACCCCGAGATCAACATCCGCGAGATCACCGCCAACGGGCGCTACTGGGAAAACGGCCAGTGGGTGGAAACCGCGCCGCTGGAGATCAGCCAGGACATCTATTACCCCAAGGTCGCCACCCGCAAGAGCTTCGTGCTGTACCACGAGGAACTCGAATCGCTGGTCATCAACTTCCCCACCATCAAGCGTGCGCGGTTCTGGATGACCTTCGGCGAGGCGTACATCAAGCACCTGAATGTGCTGGAAGGCATCGGCATGACCAGCATTGAGCCGATTGACTTCAAGGGCCAGCAGATTGCTCCCATCGAGTTCCTGAAGGCCGTGCTGCCCGCGCCCGAATCGCTGGCAGCCAACTACACCGGTCAGACCTGCATCGGCGTGCAGGCCAAGGGGCTGGGCAAGGACGGCGAGGACAAGGTGCACTTCGTCTACAACGTCAGCGATCACGCCAAGACCTACAAAGAGGTGCAGGCGCAGGGCGTGAGCTACACCACCGGCGTCCCGGCCATGATCGGCGCGATGCTGATGCTGACCGGCGTGTGGAAGCGGGCGGGCGTGTACAACGTGGAGGAATTTGACCCCGATCCCTTCATCGCCGCGATGAACGAGTGGGGCCTGCCGGTGGACGAACTGGCGGGCATCGAACTGGTGAAGTAGAGAGACAGACCAGAGCCACCGCACTGAACGCGCCGCCTGAAGATCCTCTTTTTGAGACAGAACGCGGCGGCCGGCATGGGCGATACTGGGTCATGCTGCCTCCTGTTCCGTCTGCATTCCTCGTCTCCGGCGGCGGCGCGTGACCTCGGCCGCCGATCTGACCGACCCGGCGGCCCTGCAAGCCGCGTTCCGGGCACAGGGCTACGTGGCCGGGGACGCGCTGGCCACGGCGCTGCGGCTGGTGCCGGCGCTGCAAAAGCCGCTGCTGCTGGAAGGCCCGGCCGGGGTGGGCAAGACCGAGGCGGCCAAGACGCTGGCCGCGGCGCTGGGCACCCGGTTGATCCGCCTGCAGTGCTACGAGGGGCTGGACGCGCAGGCCGCGCTGTACGAGTGGAACTACGCCCGCCAGCTGCTGTATCTGCGCTCGGCCGAGATCAGCGGGGGCCGGGTGGACGACGACGAACTGTACGGCGAACGCTTCCTGATGGCCCGCCCGCTGCTGCAGGCCATTCAGCAGGACGTGGCCCCGGTGCTGCTGATCGACGAGATCGACCGCGCCGACGACGCCTTCGAGGCCTTTTTGCTGGAGTTGCTGGCCGAGTGGCAGATCACGGTGCCGGAACTGGGGACCCTGAAGGCCCGCACGCGCCCGCACACCATTCTGACCAGCAACCGTTCGCGCGAGCTGAGCGACGCGCTGCGCCGCCGCTGCCTGTACCACTGGGTGGAATACCCCACCGCGCGGCAGGAACTGGAGATCGTGCAGGCGCGGCTGCCGGGCATCGACGCGGCGCTGGCCCGTCAGGTCACCGACGCCGTGCATGCCCTGCGTCAACTCCCTCTGGGCAAACCGCCAGGGGTGGCCGAAACGCTGGACTGGGCAGCGGCGCTGCTCGCGTTGCACCAGGACCATCTGGACGCCGGGAGCATCGAGGCCACGCTGGGCGCGGTGCTGAAGCTGCGCGAGGACCAGCTGCTGGCCGCGCCGACGCTGCGGGGGGTGGCGGGCCGGGCGGAGGCGGGGTGACGGCCCCTTTCCCCGAGACCTCGCTGCCGGCAGAACTGTCCGCAAAAATCACCTCTTTCGTGATCCGGCTGCGCGTGAGGCACGGCTTTCTGGTGGGTCCGGGGGAGGCGGGCGACGCCCTGCGGGCCGCCGGGGTGGTGGACGTGCTGAGCAAGCGGCAACTGCGCGACGCCCTGCGCGCCGTGCTGATCGCCCGCCCGGAACAGGCCCGCGTCTTCGATCACGAGTTCAACACCTTCTTCCGCGCGGGGGGCAGCCCCACCCCGCCCGAACTGCCCCCGCTGCTGCCCGAAACCCAGGCCCCCGGCACCGAACAGGACACCGAGACGACGCCTAAAAAACAGCAGGACGGTGAGGGGCAGGCCCCCGCCCCGGCTCCACCCGAACCGGGCGAGGCACCTGAACTGACCACCGTGCAGGCCCAACCCCAGAGTGAATCGAAGGATAACCCCGACGACTCCGGCGGCGACGTTCAAACCATTCAGACCCGTCTCAGCCCGAATGCCGGGGCCGGGGGCGAGGTGCGCGCCGAAGAGGGAGAGTTGCGGGAGCTGTTGCGCGCCGCCGCCGCACTGATTCAGGCCGTGGAACTGGGGCGGTCCAGACGCCTGAAGCCGCTGCTGCGCGGGCCGAAGCTGGACGCCCGCCGCACCCTGCGCGCCGCCGCCCGCACCGCAGGCGACCCGGCAGTGCTGCGCTGGCTGGGCCGCCCGCGCCGCTCGCCGCGCTTCCTGCTGGTGCTGGACGGCAGCCGCAGTATGGGCCGCGACGCCACGCTGCTGCTCAGATTCGCCCAGGCCCTGTCGCTGCGCACCCGCCGGGTGGAGGTCTACGCCTTTTCCACCGGGCTGCGCCGCCTGACCCCGTATCTGCATCAGGCGCTGCCGGGCCAGCCGCTGAGCCTGCCGGACCTGGGCGAGGCCTGGGGCGGCGGCACCCGCATCGGCGAGAACCTGCTGCAACTGGCCCGCCAGGAACGCGAACGGGTGGGCCGCGACACGCTGGTTTTAATCCTGAGCGACGGACTGGACACCGGGGAACCGGAGGTGCTGGAACGCGCCCTGCGTGACCTGAAGGCGCGGGCCGGTCGGCTGATCTGGCTCTCGCCGCTGGCCGCGCTGCCGGGCTACCAGCCGGTGCAACGCGCCATCAAGGCGGCCCTGCCCTACCTGGACGCCTTGCTGCCTGCTGGGGGGATGGAAGATTTGCAGCGGCTGGGACAGCGGCTTCGGCGGGGCGGCCGGGCACTCCTTCCACCACCCTGAACCCCCGATAATTCGCGGGCCGAAAACTGAATCGCAATTGACTTCGGTCTGTGTTTAGTCTAACCTAAAATTATGATCAGGAAGCCTCAAACCCTGTTGCTCTGCGCTGCGATGGCGGCATCGGGTGTGGCTCAGGCCGCCCCATCCTCCGAAAAAAAGACCGTCCTGACCACCTTTACCATCCTGGCCGACATGGCACAGAACGTCGCCGGAGACCGCCTGAATGTCGTGTCCATCACCAAGCCCGGCGCCGAGATTCATGGCTACCAGTTCACGCCCAGCGATCTGGTAAACGCGCGCGGGGCCAGCCTGATCCTGAACAACGGGCTGGGCCTGGAGCTGTGGTTCGAGAAATTCACGCGGCAACTGGGCCAGGTGCCCAGCGTCACGCTGACCGACGGCATCAAGCCGGTGAACATCAGCGCCGATGCTTACAAGGGCAAGCCCAACCCGCACGCCTGGATGTCGCCCAAGAACGCGCTGGTCTATGTCGAAAACATCCGCAAGGCGTTCGTGAAGCTCGATCCCGCCGGGGCAAAGACCTTCAACGCCAACGCGAAGGCCTACAGCGCCAAGATTCGCGCGGTGGACGCCCGCCTGAAGACCCAACTCGCCAGCCTGCCGAAAAATCAGCGGGCGCTGGTGACCTGCGAGGGGGCCTTTTCCTACCTGACGCGCGACTATGGCCTGTCCGAGCATTACCTGTGGCCGGTCAACGCCGAGGAAGGGCAGGGCACGCCCCGGCAGATCAAGGGCGTGATCGACGCCGTGCGCGCCGGGAAGATTCCCGCCGTGTTCTGCGAAAGCACCGTGCCCACGCGCGGCATGCAGCAGGTGGCGCGGGAGGCCGGAGCCAGATTCGGCGGCGTGCTGTACGTGGACTCGCTGACCGACGCGGGAGGGCCGGTGCCCACCTACCTGACCCTGCTGCAAAAGGACGCCGACACCATCCTCAGGGGCCTGGGAGGCCAGAAATGATCGCGCTGGACGTTCAAAACGTGAGCGTGGCCTACGGCGGCGGACGACTCGCCCTGCGGCAGGCCACCTTGCAGGTGGGGGGCGGCAGCGTCTGCGGGCTGGTGGGCATGAACGGCTCGGGCAAAAGCACGCTGTTCAAGACCGTAATGGGATTCCTGCCTCCGCTGCGCGGCAGCGTGCAAGTCTTCGAGCAACCCGTCATCCGCGCCCAGAAGGCCGGACTGATCGCCTACGTGCCGCAGAGCGAGGACGTGGACTGGAACTTCCCGGTCAGCGTGCGCGAGGTGGTCATGATGGGCCGCCAGGGCCAGATGGGCTGGCTGCGCCGTCCGGGGGCTGCCGATCACCAACTGGTGGAGGAAAGCCTGGAGCGCGTGGGGATGAGCGCCTTTGCCGGGCGCCAGATCGGCGAACTGAGCGGCGGGCAGCGCAAACGCGCTTTCCTGGCCCGCGCGCTGGCCCAGGAGGGCCGCCTGCTGCTGCTGGACGAACCCTTCGGCGGCGTGGACGTGGGCACCAGCGAGGCGATCATTGCGCTGATGGGCGAGCTGCGCCGCGAGGGCCGCTCGATGCTGGTCAGCACCCACGATCTGGGCACGCTGGAAACCTTCTGTGACGAGGTGGCCCTGATCGCAGACCGCACCGTCTTACTGTACGGCCCCACCGATGAGGTGCTGACCGCCGAGCATCTGGCCCACACCTTCGGGGGCCGCTCGCCGCTGCACGCTCCTTCCACGGCCAAACTGGAGGCCCGCCCATGAATTTGGAACTGCTGCTGGCCCCCCTGCACTACGACTTCATGACCCGCGCCCTGCTGGTCAGCGCGCTGGTGGGCGCCGTGTGCGCGGTGCTGTCGTGCTTCGTGATCCTCAAGGGCTGGTCTTTAATGGGCGACGCCGTTTCACACGCCGTGTTGCCCGGCGTGGTGATCTCGTACCTGCTGGGGCTGCCCTTCGTGATCGGGGCCTTCGCCTTCGGGCTGCTCAGCGTGAGCGCCATCGGCTTTATCCAGTCGCGCTCGCGGGTCAAGGAGGACACCGTGATCGGGGTGGTCTTCACGGCGCTGTTCGCGCTGGGGCTGGTGATGATCTCCAAGATTTCCAGCGACGTCCACCTGAGCCACATCCTGTTCGGGGACGTGCTGGGCATCGGCGACTCAGAGCTGTGGCAGACGGTGATTGCCGGGGCCATCGCGCTGACCGTGACCCTGCTGCTCAGAAAAGACCTGCTGCTGTACGTGTTTGACCCCACCCACGCCCGCTCGATTGGCCTGAACACCGGCGTGCTGAACTACGTGCTGCTCACCGTGCTGGCACTGACCATCGTGACCGCGCTGCAAACCGTGGGCGTGATTCTGGTGGTGGCGATGCTGATCACGCCGGGGGCCACCGCCTACCTGCTGACCGACAGGTTCTCGAAGATGCTGTGGATCGCCGTGGCCTGCGGCATCCTGTCCGCCGTGATCGGCACCTACGGCAGCTACTTTCTGGACGGCGCGACGGGCGCGTGCATCGTGCTGGTGCAGAGCCTCTTCTTCCTGCTGGCCTTTGTCTTCGCGCCCAAGCACGGTCAGCTGGCCCGCCGCCGCCAGCAGCTGGCCGAACGGGCCGATGAGCTGGGCGAGGGTGGCCTCGCCTCCACGCCCCGCCCGATTCTGACTCGGGTGCGCAACGCCAGCAAGGAGCAGGCCACCGACTGAGCATCTCTCCTGCGGAGGGTCATTCCGACTCGAAATATCGCCACAAGGGACGGCCCCTCTTCACAGTGGAGAGGGGCCGTCCCCTGGCCTGGACGATCGCCCGCCGCTACAGATCGCGCCGGCTGAAGCGCCACATCGCCGCCATCACGGCCAGCGCCGCCAGCGCGGCCGCCCATAAGACCAGCGTGGGCGCAATCGGGTCAGCGCCGAAGAAGGGATTGGCCCCCCCGGTGCGCCGGCTGATCTCCAGCAGGCTGTCCGGTTGCAGCAGGTAACTGGCCCCCAGCCACAGCGCGTTGGTGGGCATGACCACGTTGGCGACGCGCCCCAGCGTGGTCAGGATCTGGGTGTCCGACAGGGTGCCGATGGCGCTCAGGATGCCGCCGGTAAAGCCTGCCCCATACAGCACAAAGACGCCGATGCCGTTGGCGAGGGTGGTGAACAGCGTGCTGCCCAGCACCGTCAGGGCGGTCAGCAGCGTCACGGACAGCAGGATCAGGCCCAGCGCGGGGGCGGGAGCGGGCGGCAGGTAGCCGGTGATGGCGTACACGCCGACGAGCAGGGCGATGCCCAGCAGCGCCACGTACACCACGTTCACCACTGTGAAGCCGATCCAGCGCCCCAGTACCAGCTGCGCGCGGCTGATCGGGCGGGCGATCACGCTTTGCATCACGCCGTTCTCGATGTCGCCGCTGACCGCGCCCACGGTGGACAGCACCGACATCAGCGCCCCCAGGAAATACACCAGGTACATGCCGAACATGGCCGCGTACATCACCGGCAGGTTCGACAGCCCCGTGGTGCTGCGCCCGTCCAGGCCAGCGTCCACCGCCCGCTCGTTCAGATTCAGTTCCAGGCGGTAGATGCCGTACAGGTAGAAGCCGATAAACAGCACGCTGAGAATAAGCAGCACGCTGACCAGCCGCTTGCGGACGGCCTCGCGCAGGGACAGTTCGGCAATGAGAAGGGCATTACGCACGGACGGCCTCCGGGGTGGTGGGGGCCGGGCGATCCTCGATCAGCTCCAGGAACATCGTTTCCAGATCGGGGCGGCGCGGGATCAGGGCGTGCAGACGAGCGCCAGATGCGTGGATGGCGTCGGCCACCGCAGGCACCCGGTCTGCGTCCGGCAGCCACAGCTCGATCTCGGCGCGGCCAGGGGTCTGGGTATCGGTGTGGCGCACCTCGCCCAGCCGGGCCAGCGCGTCCAGCAGGCCGGGCTTCACGGCGTCCACCCGGATGCCCAGCGGGATCACGCCGCCCATCAGCTCCTGCATGCTGCCCTGCTGCAAGACCCGGCCCTCCTTGACGAAGGCCACCCGGTCACACACCTGTTCCACCTCCGACAGCAGGTGCGAGTTGAGGAACACCGCCACGCCGTCGGCGCGCAGGCCCTCGATGATCTCGCGCACCTCCACCCGGCCGATGGGATCGAGGGCGCTCGTCGGCTCGTCCAGAAACACCAGTTCGGGCCGCGCCAGGATCGCCCCGGCCAGCCCGCAGCGTTGCAACATGCCCTTGCTGTAGCCGCCCAGCGACTCCTGGCCGCGCCCCCCCAGGCCCACGGTTTTGAGCACCTGCGGGACGCGGGCGCGCAGTTCGGCGGCCCGCATTCCGGCCAGCCGCCCGTGAAAGTGCAGGAATTCCTCGGCGGTCATCCACGTTTGAAAGCGGAACTGCTCGGGCAGGAAGCCCAGGCGGGCGCGCACGGCGGGATCGGCGGGGGAGCCGCCCAGCACGCGCATCTGGCCGCCGGTGGGCAGCACCAGCCCCAGCAGCATCTTGACGGTGGTGCTTTTGCCCGCGCCGTTCGGCCCCAGGAAGCCGAAGACCTCGCCGGGCAGCACGCGCAGGCTCAGGCCGTCCACCACCGCGCGGTCTTTGTAGACCTTGCGCAGCTCCTGCGTTTCGATAATGGGAGGGGGGGAAGCGCTCATGGGGTCAGCATAGGGGCCGGGGGGGCGTGCGGCGTGCGCCGAAGGTTGCAGTTGCTGGGTTGAGGTGTCGTTCGGGCAGCCCCACCCCCCAGCCCCCTCCCCCAGAGGGGCAGGGGGAGCGGCGCTGCGCTAGGCAGGAGGAGTGGGCGTTGTGAGTGGAAGAGGGCGGCGGCATCCGGGTCTGATGCCCTGCTCCGTGACGCCCAATGCGGCCCGTGCGCTGCGCGCCCGACGGCCTTCGGTTGCTTCTCCGTTGGCGATTCTATGCATGAGGTAAAGCAAGATGCCCTGGCTTTCGGCTCCTCCTCCCCGGCGGGGGACTGGTACAGCTCGCCCCGCGAGAGGCTGGGTGGGGGTGGCAGGCGAAGCCTGCCCTCCCGCCTGCCAGACAGCAAAAATCCTGTTGCCCGCTTCCCATTCCGTTCGTCAGGGCGAGTGGGGGCGGGAACGATTGGGACGGGCGCAACCCCGCAGCGGAGGGCCACTCCAGGCAGCGCCTGAACAGGTCCAAAACCACCCCACCACCCCCGTGCTAGCCTCCCGTTCATGTCTGAGCCAGACCCTTCTGCCACGCCCGTAACCCCCGCGCCGCTGTTCGGGACGGCGGTGGTGGCCGGGGTGGGGCTGATCGGCGGCAGCGTGGCGATGGGCCTGCGCCAGCGCTTTCTGGCCCAGCGCGTGATCGGGATGGACGCCAGCATGGATGTGCTGCGCGAGGCCGAGGCGCTGGGGTTGGTGGACGAGGTCCGCCCCACGGCGGGCGAATGGCTGCGCGGGGCCGATCTGGTGATTCTGGCCGCCCCCATGCGCGCCCTGATCCCGCTGGCCAATGAGCTGGCCCCCTTCCTGAATCCGGCGGCGCTGGTCAGCGACGTGGGCAGCGTCAAGGGCGGCATCGCCGCCGAGATGGAACGGCTGGGGGTCCGCAACTTCGTGGCCGGGCACCCGATGGCGGGCAGCGAGCGCGGCGGGGTCACGCACGCCAACGCCGCGCTGCTGGAAAACGCCGTGTGGGTGCTGACCCCCACCGATCAGACGCCGCTGACCGCCCTGAGCCGCGCCCGCACGCTGGTGGAAGGGCTGGGGGCCGCCCCAGTGGTGATGCCGCCCGACGCCCACGATGCGCTGGTGGCGACGGTCAGCCACCTGCCGTACCTGGCGAGTCTGGCGCTGACCCATATGGTGGCCCGCGACGAGCGCCTGAGCCTGCTGGCCGCCGGGGGCTTCCGCGACCTGACCCGCGTGGCCAGCGGCGACCCGCGCATGAGCCGCGACATGGTGGTGGAGAACAAAACGGCGCTGCGTGAGGCGCTCCGGCGCTTCCGGTACCAGTTGGACCGTCTGGAGGCCGACCTGGAGGAACCCGAGGAACTGCTGGCCGCCGCCCACGAGGGCAAGCGCACCCGCGACAGCCTGCCGGTGGTGCGCCGCAGCCTGCTGCCGCAGAAGTACGATCTGGTGGTGGCGGTGCCGGACAAACCCAACCAGATCGGCGTCGTGACCCAGACACTGGGGGCGGCGGGGGTCAACATCAAGGACATCGAGGTGCTGGCGATCCGCGAGGAAGGCGGGGCGCTGCGACTGGGCCTGGAATCCGCCGACGCTGTGGTTCAGGCGACCGGCATTCTGCGCGGCGCGGGTTTTGAGGTCCGCGGGCGGGGCTGAGCGCCAGTTCGTCACGGCCCAGCGAGGGTTGCTGGGCGCCGACGCCGTGGAGAGACATCCGCAAACGCCGCCGCTTCCGGCAAATCCACTAGACTGCCCGCAGCGCACGCGTGATTTCCCATGACCCAGACCCGTTTTCCCCCCCCTGCCGAGCAGCCGCGCCTGCCGGAGGACCCCGACTTCAGCGCCGATGCCGAGGGTCTGATTCCTCCGTCGGAGGCCGAACCGGCCTCGACCGGGGGCGTGCCCCACAAGTTGACGGCCATCGACCTGTTCCGGGGCATCACCATTCTGGAGGTGGTGGCCCACCACACCTCGGGCCTGGCGCTGCGCTACGCGGTGCCCGACACCCTGAGCTTCATGCTGCTGCAATTAATCAACCGCACGCTGCACTTCGCCGTGCCCGCCTTCGTGTTCCTGTCGGCGGTGGTGCTGACCCGCAGCCTGCTCAAGAATTTCCGCCCCGGACGCTACTTCTGGCGGCGGCTGACGCGCGGGGCGTGGCCGTACCTGCTGTGGAGCGCGCTGTACATGGGCTGGTACGTGTGGACCGGCCAGCGTCCGGCCAGCACCCTGACCGATCCCGACAAGTGGTTGTTCTATCTGCAGTACGGCAAGGCCAGCTACCACCTGTATTTCCTGCTGGTGGCGCTGGAGGTCTACCTAGTCATTCCGCTGCTGCTGCCGCTGGCCCGGCGCCGGCCCCCGATTGTGCTGGCGCTGCTGCTCGGCGCGGCGCTGCAACTGGGCATCTACCTGCTGAACCGCTCGGTCCTGCGGGTGCCGTACCCGGCCAGCACCGTCTTGTGGTACATGCTGCCGATCACGGTGGGCATGGCGGTGGGCGCACGGCTCGACGACTTCCCGGCATGGTGGCGCAAGTATCGCCTCGTCCTGATCGCGGCGGCGGCGACAGCTTACGCGCTGTACCTGCCGCAGGCGCTGGCCTACGTGCGCGGCGAGCCGCTGAACCCGATGGTGTATTCCGGCCTGAGCTGGGCCTACACCACGCTGATGGCGCTGACCGTGCTGGGCGTGGCCTACAGCCTGCAGCGCCTGAGCCGGCGCTGGCGGGTGGGCCTGGGCACCATCGGGATGTTCAGTCTGCAGATCTACCTGATCCACCCGGCCATCTTGCAAACGCTGGAACGTCTGCACTCGCCAGGGGGGGATCCGCTGGTCTTCGCGCTTACCACCTTGGGGTACTTCCTGCTGGCCCTGCTGCTGCCGGCCATGCTGGCACTGCTGCTGGTGGACACCCGCCTGAGCAAATTCATCTTCGGCCGCTGAGGATGGGCGCGCACGCCGGAAGCGGCGGCCCAGCCGGGACGGCCCCAGGATGTCAGCCCGGCGTGAGGCCGGGCGCGCTACAGTCTGGAACGTTGTGAACCGGTTCCTTTCCCTGATCGCGGTGCTGGCCCTGACCGTTCCCCCCGTTGCGGGGGCCGCCGCCCCGCCGCGCGCCCCTGCACCCGGCACCTCCGAGACCGGCGCGCTGGCCCAGCCGGTGGACTGGCTGCCGCTGGGACAGCCGGGGCGCGAATCGCTGCTGCGGATTCCCGACAGTTGCACCTACCTGCCCTGCCCGCTGGTCGTCGTGTCGCACCCGCGCAACCAGAGTGCGGCCCGCCTGCGCGACAGCGCCACCTTTCAGGTGCTGATCGGCGCCCTGCTGGAGTCGCACTTTGCCGTGCTGCTCAGCGGCGACGGTGGTCCCGCCACCTGGGGCAGCCCGCGCGCCATGAAGGAGGTGGGGCAGGTGCACGCCGCGGCCCTCAAACGCTTTGCCTGGAACGGCCACACCTACGCCCTGGGCCTGAGCATGGGCGGCCTGATGGCCCTGAGAAGTGCGCTGCCCGGCAGCCCCTACCGGGTGGGCGGCGTGGCGCTGATCGACGCCTGGACGGACCTGCGGGTGGCCTGGAACGCTTCCCCGGCCCGCCGCAAGGAGATCAGCGCCGCCTACGGCACGCAGAACGAGCCGCCGCCGAGCGTGGACCCCCTGATGCAGACCTTCAAGGCCCCGTACCTGCCGCTGTTCGTGGCCGCCAGCGTGAGCGACGGCACGGTGCCGGCGCTGACCAACGGCGAGCGTCTGTACCCGCACGCCGCCCTGGGAAGCAGCGAATTCGTGTCCCTGAGCGGTCCCCACCTGGGCGGCAACCGCTTCACGCCGGACATGGCGCAGCGCCTCGTGGGCTTTTACAAGCGGCTCGAAGGGCGGGATCCGGTCAAGGCGGTGAAGTAGCGCGCGGCAGAGAAGATGGGGAAGGCCAGTCTGCCGGCCTTCCCCACCGATCTCACATCGCCGCCGGAACCTCGATGCCAATCAGGTCCAGCGTCTCCTCGAAAGCCTGACGCAAGCGGGCGACCAGCGCCAGCCGCGCCTCGCGCAGGCCCTCTTCAGATTGCAGGACGTTGGTGGCCGGCTTGCCCCGTTTGTCCTTGGCGTTGTACCAGGCGTTGAACGACGTGGCGAGATCCAGCGCGTACTGCGCCACCACATGCGGCGAGTGGACGCGCACGCTCTGGGCGACGACCTCGGGCAGCCTGGCCACCTGTTTGGCGAGGGTCAGGTCGATGTCCGGCAGGGCGTCCCAGTCGGCCCCGCTGCCGTCGGTGGCAAAGCCCGCCTCCTGCCCCTTACGCAGAATGTTGGCGGCGCGGACGGCGGCGTACTGGACATACGGCGCGGTGTCGCCGTTCAGCGCCAGCGCCTGCTCCCAGCGGAAGTCGATCTTGCGCGTCGGCTCGGCCTTGAGCATAGCAAAGCGGATCGCACCCAGGCCGATGCGGCGGGCGATTTCCCCGGCGTCCTCCCGCCCCGCGAGTTCGGGGTTGACCTTCGCGAGTTCGTCCAGCGCCCGTTTCTGCGCCTCGTCCATCGCCGCGTCCGCGCTGACCGTCACGCCCTTGCGTCCGCTGATGGTCTGTCCTTCCAGCGTCACGAAGGCGTAGGACAGGTGGATGCTGCGCGCCTCCTTTTCCGGCTGCTCAGCGACGCCCAGGGCCGCTTTGACAATCTTCTGCGGGTGCTCCTGGCGCGAGTCGATCACGTTGATCACCTCGTCGGCGTGGCCGAAACGCCTCTCGGTGTCCGGCTGGCCGTCCGGCGCGCTCGTCCAGACGGTGTGGCCTTCAGGGTCCTGAGTAAAGGGCTTAAAGCGCATGCCCTCAAACAGCCCGAACTTCCAGAACTGGTAGCCCACATCCTTGGCGACGTACATGGCCGTGCCGTCGCTGCGGCGCAGCACGACGTTGGGCTCTTCCAGGTTCGGCAGGAACGACGACACGTCCATCACGAAGGCGTCCGCAAACTTGCCCGAAGTGGGATGGCTGGTGTAGGGGCTGCCTTCCAGAATGTTCAGGCCATGGCCCAGAAACCCGCTGCCGACCACGTCGGACTCCCAGGCCAGCAGGTCGTAGCGGGCGCCCAGGCGAAAGCAGGTGTCCAGGTGGGCATGCACGACCTTCTCCACCTCTGAACGCAGCTCCCCGGCTTCCAGGCGGTGCATGATCGCGCGGATGCCGGGTTCCAACTCACCTTTTGCCGGGTCGGCGTTCAGGCGCACGTAGCCCTCGCCCAGCCAGTGGTCGTACTTCTGCACGCCGTCCCACGTCAGGCCGTAGTGGTTCACGGCAAAGATGGACTCGGCGGCCTGACGTCCGGTGTCGTCGATGTAGTTCTGCACTTCCACGGTCTGCCCGGCGGCGCGGAAGATGCGGGCCATGCTGTCGCCCAGCACCACGTTGCGCAGGTGGCCCACGTGCAGTTCCTTGTTGGGGTTGACCGAGGTGTGCTCGATCACCACCTTGCCGCTCAGCCGGGGCATCTCGAAGGGGCGCTCCACGACGCCGCGCACGAAACCGGCCACGTCCACGAAGAAGTTCAGGAACGGCCCCGCCGCCTCCACCCGCTTGATGCCCGCCGGCAGGTCCACGGTCTGCGCGAGCTGCGCGGCGATCTGCGCCGGGTTGCCGCCCACCGCCTTGGCGATCAGAAAGGCGGCGGGGGTGCCGTAGTCGCCCGCCTTGCCCGCCGGGGTTTCCTGGATGGCGGCGTCGATGGGCGCGCCGAGCCGCTGGGCCGCGTCTTCCACGGCGGCCTTGAGTTGTGTCTTGAGGTCCATAACATGGAAGTTTAGGGCAGATGGGGCCTTCACACTCCGGCGTGATGCGCCAGGGCAGACCCGCCTTCCCGTAGCATACGGACCATGCCGGACCCGCACTCTCCCCAGGCCCTGTCGGTGGCGGTGGTCATTCCGGCCTACAACGAGGCCGACACGGTGGCGGACGTGGTGCGCGTGGGCCTGGGCCTGACGCCGCAGGTGGTGGTGGCCTCCGACGGCAGCGACGACGACACGGCGGCGGTGGCCCGCGCGGCCGGGGCGCGGGTGGTGGAACTGGCCGAGAACGGGGGCAAGGGGGCGGCCCTGTCCGCAGCGCTGGACGCCACCGACGCCGAGTTCATCGTGATGCTGGACGCCGATCTCACGGGGCTGACCCTGGACCACCTGAGGCGGATGCTGCGCCCGGTGACCAGCGGCGAACTGGACATGAGCATCGGCGTCTTCGAGGGCGGCGGCTTCGTGACCGACTGGGGCAACAAGCTGACCCCGCACCTGAGCGGGCAGCGGGTCTGCCGCCGCGACTGGCTGCGCTCGGTGCCGCATCTGGGCGAGGAACGCTGGCCCGAACCGGCCATCACCCGCCACCTGAAAAGCACCGGGGCACGCTGGGATTATGTCGAGCTGCCGCAGGTGGGGCAGGTATTGAAGGAAAAGAAACGAGGCTTCTGGAACGGCGCGTGGGCCAGAACCCGCATGTACGCCGACCTGCTGACCTTCCGGGCGCGGCGCAAGAAACCCTGACCCTGGCGTCCAGACGCCCGCTTTCAGCCCCCGGCGCCCAGTACAGGCGCCTCAGCCCTCGTCGATCTGCCGCAGCTTTTCCATGCGCCCTGCCAGTTCCGGCAGGTCCAGCGCCCGCAGAGCCTTGACCGTGCGGCCCAGCCCCGCGCCGTCGATACGGTTCTGGTTCCAGCCCGCGATCAGCATGGCCAGCCCCTGCAGGGCGTCGCCCACCGTCTCCTTGTGAAACATGGCGGCCAGATTGCCGCTTTGCGTGGGCTGGGTCTGCTGCACCTGCGCCTGCACGTCCAGCACCACCTGCATGAACACCGGGTCCAGCCGGGCGCGGTCATCGGGGGCAATGGGCTTGCTGGTGTCTGCCTTGCTGGCGGGCTTGCTGGATTCGGGGGACATGCCCGGCAGTCTAGTGGGCCTGGAAGACGTGGGCGCCGTGGACCGCCCATGTGCCGGAACTGACAGGCCACCCAGGCCCTGCTCTCTTATGCGGCTGTCATTCCAGAGTTAGTGCCTTTGTGAGAGACTGGCCCGCTATGCTGGAAATCCTGCTCGTTCAACTGTCTAAACCCAGCGTGTGGCTGTGGCTGGCCATTGCGCTGGTCATCTCCTACGCCGTTCACCGTTTTGGCCGCCTGCTGCTGCGCGCCCTGAGGGGCCAGATCGACCCCCGCATGTTGAAAGCCTTGAGGTGGCTGTGGTTGCTGGTGGTGGTGGTGGGCTACGTCGCCTACGCCACCTACAAGATCTACCTGCCCAACATTCCGGTGCTGTTCGCGCTGGGCCAGAACATCGCCGAGGGCTTCCGCAACACCGCCGGGCAGGCCGTGGTGATCGTGGCGCTGGCACTGATCGCGTGGCGGATGGTGGGCACCTTCAGCGAGCGCATCGTGCCAGGCAACGACGAATTCAACCGCCGCAACGTGCGCGTGCAGACCCTCAAGGGCGTGGTCGAAAGCACCCTCAAGGTCATCATCATCATCATCAGCCTGATCGCGGGCCTGCAGGCGCTGGGCGTGAACGCCACCAGCCTGCTGGCGGGGGTCTCGGTGCTGGGGCTGGCGGTGGGCTTCGGCGCGCAGAGCCTGATCAAGGACGTGTTCACGGGCTTTTTTATCCTGCTCGAAGACCAGTACGGCGTGGGCGACGTGATCACGGTCAACAGCGGTCTGCTGAGCGGCAACGTGGAGCGCCTGAACCTGCGCGTGACCGCCCTGCGCGCCCTGGACGGCACCGTACATATCGTCCCCAACGGTCAGATCAACACGGTCAGCGTCAGCAGCAAGGACTGGAGCCGGGTGGTGGCCACCGTCGACGTGACCTATCAGGCCAACATCAACGAGGCCCTGCGCGTGCTCAAGGCCGTAAGCGACGAGATCTACGCGGACGGCGAGTGGCGGCGCTACTTCCTGGAGGAGCCCGAGATTCAGGGCGTGACCCAGCTGGCCCCCGACGGCGTGACGCTGCGCGCCCTGTTCAAGGTGCTGCCCAAGAGCCAGTACGCGATTGGCCGCGAGTTCAACCGCCGCATCAAGATCGCCATGGATCAGGCGGGCATCGAGATTCCCTTCCCACAGCGCAGCCTGAATT
Organism: Deinococcus radiopugnans ATCC 19172; assembly: GCF_006335125.1. Classification (NCBI taxonomy): domain Bacteria; kingdom Thermotogati; phylum Deinococcota; class Deinococci; order Deinococcales; family Deinococcaceae; genus Deinococcus; species Deinococcus radiopugnans. The sequence goes on along the minus strand of NZ_VDMO01000023.1, from coordinate 945 downwards.
TCGGCGGCGCACCCATTGAGATCCGGCTGACCCGTGACGACGGCGGCGAGTCAGGGCCAACAGATCAGGACCGCACCCGCTCTCCCATCAAGCCCAGCGAGACCCGTGACCCGGAGGACGAGGATTGACGCAGTGGGGCCAGCCAGAGACGGGATGCAGAGAACCGACAGAGCCCGCCTCCGGTCTGCCGGGTTCAGGCCAGGCTGGCGGTCTTGCTCATCTTGCTCAAGCTGACCGGCGCGGGCTCGGCCAGCTGACCGCCGGCCAGCAGGGTGGAGAACTCCTCGCCGTACAGGGTTTCGCGGGTCAGCAACACGCGCACGATCTCGTGGACGGCGGCCAGATGCTCGCGCACCAGCGTCAGCACCCGGCCATACGCGGCGTCGATTAAAGCGCGCACCTCCTCGTCGATTTCCTGGGCGGTGGCCTCGGACATGGGCTGCATCTGCGAGCCGCCGCCCAGGAAGCCGGACTGGTCAGAGGCCAGCGCCACCTTGCCGATGCGGTCACTCATGCCCCACTCGGTGACCATGCGGCGGGCGATGTTGGTGGCCTGCTGGAAATCGTTCTGCGCGCCTGTGGTGACCTCGCCGTAGATGACCTCCTCGGCAGCGCGGCCCGCCAGCGCCACGGCGATCATGTCCTCCAGCGCGGGGCGGGTGACGTGCAGGCGGTCGTCGGCGTCCGGCATCATGAAGCCCGCCGCCCGGCCACGCGGCACCACCGTCAGTTTGTTGACGCGGTTGGCGTGGGGCAGCAGTTGGGCGGCCAGGGCGTGGCCGACCTCGTGGTAGGCCGTGACCTTGCGGTCTGCCTCACGCACCACCATGCTGCGCCGCTCAGGCCCCATCAGCACCCGGTCCCGGGCCTCGTCCACATCCCGCCCGGTGATCCGGTTGCGCCCCTCGCGCGCCGCCTGCAGCGCCGCCTCGTTCAGCAGGTTCT
>NZ_VDMO01000022.1 GCF_006335125.1 Deinococcus radiopugnans ATCC 19172 | reverse complement strand
GCCGCCCTACGCGCCAATGTTGAACCTGATTGAGGCCGTCTGGCGACGACTTAAGGGATTTTTGCTGCCCAGGCGCTGCTATGACACTGTCGCCGAATTGCGCAAGGCCCTCTACGCGGCCTTAACGATTCTGGACGCTCAATTTATCTAAAAACTATTCGCGATCTACTTAGATGTTAAGTGCGGCATACTTAGATGTCCACGCGCACTCGTCTCACGGGGAACCGTCTGCTTGCCAGACTCTTCAGGCCGAATTGAGAGGGGCGGCAGGCCACGTCCCATCTTCCTGAGACGCTCTATCCTTGAGCCGATGCTGACCGCCTTTGCCACGCTGCTGTGCGTTACGGCGCTGCTGGCGTACCTCAACGAACGCTTCATCCATTTTCCGACCACTGTGGGCGTCACGCTGTCGGGGGCGCTGGCGAGCATCGTGCTGATCGCCCTCGACGCGCTGGGACTGGTGCCCGGCGTGCGCGGCTGGGCCGCAGACCTGCTCAAGACGCTGAATTTCACGAATTTTGTCCTTAACGGCATTCTGGCGGTGCTGCTGTTCGCGGGGGCGCTGGGTCTGGACGCCCGGCAACTGCTGCGTCAGCGCGGCAGCATCCTGACGCTGGCCTTCCTGAGTACGCTGATCAGCACCTTCCTGATCGGCTTCGCGGCGTACTTCGTCTTTGGGCTGCTGGGTCTCGACGTGCCGCTGATCTGGGCGCTGCTGTTCGGAGCGTTGATCAGTCCCACCGATCCGGTGGCGGTGCTGGACCTCCTGAAGCGGGCCAGGGTTCCGGCCCGGATCGAGACCCTGATCGCCGGGGAGAGCCTGTTCAACGACGGCGTCGGCGTGGTGATCTTTCTGGCGCTGGCGGGCGTGGCGGGCATCGGTGGGCGACATGACGGCGGCGTGAGCGCGCTGGAGGTGCTGACCCTGTTCGTGCGAGAGGCCGGCGGCGGCCTGTTGTTCGGCGGCATCCTGGGGGTGTGGGGCTACCTGCTGCTGCGCAGCATCAACCAGCACGCCGTAGAGGTGCTGGTCACGCTGGCACTGGTGGTGGGCGGCTACGTGGCCGCCGCCGCGATGGGCATCAGCGGGCCGCTGGCGATGGTCGTGGCCGGACTGGTGATCTCGGCCAACCGGCACGCGGTCTTCAGCGAGGAAACCGGAGAACTGGTGGAGAGTTTCTGGGAGACCATCGATCAGGTGCTGAACATTCTGCTGTTTGCCTTTATCGGGCTGGACGTGCTGCTGACCCGCACCACCGGCGCGCAGCTGATCGCCAGCGCCGTGCTGATCGTCGTGGCGCTGGCCGCCCGCTGGATCAGCGTCGCGCTGCCCTTCGCGCTGGTCCGCGCCCGCGAGGGCTACGGCGCGTATACCGTGCGGCTGCTGACCTGGGGTGGCCTGCGCGGCGGCATCGCCATCAGTCTGGCCCTGAGCCTGCCCGCCAGCCCGCACCGCACGCACATCGTGACCGTCACCTACGCCATCGTGCTGTTTACGATTGCCGTGCAGGGCCTGACCATTCTGCCGCTGGTCCGCCGGGCCGCCGCCGCCAGCCCGGACGGCTGAGAACGGGTCTGAGCCGATCTTTATTGAAACCCGTGTCACATTGGTCTGGCGTCACAGGCAGCCCAATACCCCCATGACGATTTCAGAAAAGACGATGTCCCGTGAGGTTCAACTGGCCGCCCGCCCTCAGGGTGCGCCCAAAGACAGCGATTTTGCGCTGGTGGGCCGCGAACTTGGGCAGCCGGGCGAGGGCCAGGTGCTGGTCCGCAACCTGTTCCTGAGCGTCGATCCCTACATGCGCGGGCGCATGAACGACGTCAAGTCCTACACGCCCCCCTTCGCGCTGAACGAGACCATGACCGGCGGCGCGGTGGGCGAGGTGATCGCCTCGAATGCCGACGGCCTGAGCGTGGGCGATCTGGTGCTGCACGATCAGGGATGGCGCACCCACGCGCTGCTGCCGGCGAAAGCGGCGCGCCGGGTGGACGCCATGGACGGCGTCTCGCCCAGCGCCTACCTGGGCATTCTGGGCATGCCCGGTCTGACCGCCTACGCGGGCCTGCTGGACGTGGCGGCGTTCAAGGAGGGGGACGTGGTGTTCGTGTCGGGCGCGGCGGGCGCGGTGGGCAGCGCCGTGGGCCAGATCGCCCGCTTGAAGGGGGCGGGGCGCGTGATCGGCAGCGCCGGGTCCGCCGACAAGGTGGCTCACCTGACGGGTAAACTGGGCTTCGACGCCGCCTTCAACTACAAGGACGGCTCGGTCACCAAACTGCTGCGGGAGGCCGCCCCGGGCGGCATTGACGTGTACTTTGACAACGTGGGTGGCGACCACCTGGAAGCCGCGCTGTTCGCCTTCAACACATTCGGGCGCGCGGCGCTGTGCGGGGCCATCAGCCAGTACAACGCCACCGAAGCCCCCAGTGCCCCGCGCAATCTGGGGCTGGCGATTGGCAAGCAGCTCACCCTCAAGGGCTTCATCGTCGGCAGCTACAACCACCTGTTTCCCAAGTTCGTGCAGGAGGTCGGCGGCTGGATCGCGTCCGGCCAGTTGCATTACGACGAGACGGTGGTGGAAGGCATCGACCACATGCCAGGGGCTTTCATGGGCCTGCTGGACGGCCAGAATACCGGGAAAATGGTGGTCAAGCTGTAATACGGATTCCGTTTGTTTCGTGTAGGAACCAGGAGAGCGCCGGTTCCTACACTCCACGTCCGGAACCCGTTTTTCTCTTTCTCGCTCTGCTCGGATTTCCAGGTGTTTCCAACACCTTTCAATCGGAGTCCGTATAATTCAAACTTCAGGGATGGAGGGCGGAAGGCTCGCCCTTCCACAGCGCGGTGACAAGGCCGTAACCGTCCTGCAAAGACGCAGTTACGGCCTCACCGTTGGTCTCGTTGCTGACCGTCCAGCCGCTGCCCAGCGGCACGTCCGCGCCCTGCAGCGGCCAGCGCACCCCACCCAGGATCAGGCCGTGCAGGTCGTGGCAGGCCACCACGCTCAGGGTCACGCCGGGGGGCAGGGCCAGCGACAGGGGAGAGGCGGGCAGCAGCGGCCAGGCCCACTCGTCGCCGCTGCTCAGGGTCACGCGCAGGCCGTCGCGCGCCAGCCGCACGCCGCCCAGCAGCAACGCTGCCGCGTGGTCGAAACGCCCGCCGAAGGCCCCCAGGAACACCAGTTCGGTGGCCCCGCGCCCCAGCGCCACCTGCACCGCCAGCTCGGCGTCGGTCTCGTTCTTGGCCGCCGGGTGGACCTCGCGTGGGGCGTCCACCGTCACACCGTCCGAGGAGTCGAAGTCGCCCACCCAGGCGTCCACGGTCACGCCCAGGCCCGCCGCGTGGCGTGCGCCCCCGTCCGCCGCCACCACCAGGGCCGGGCGCGGCAGGGTGTCCAGCGCGGGGGTGAAGGTCAGCCGTCCGCCGACCAGAATCCAGGCGATCACCGGGGCAGTGGAGCGGCTCGTTGCGCCTGGACTTCTGGCACCGCGGCCTACAGTCCTGGCAGGCCCAGCGCCGCGTGCAGGTCACCCAGCAGGGTCTCGACATTGCGGCTCAGGCCGTCCAGCGCCGGGGTGGAGGTTCGCAGCGGGTTAAAGGCCGACAGGTACAGCAGGCGCGTGCCGCCGCGTGGGTTGAGGCTGGGATCGGCCGTGACCGCCAGCTGCACGAACTTTTCCTGGCCGCCGGGCAGCGTGTAGGTCACGCCAACCAGCGTGTAGGCCCCGGCCTTCTCGGTGGACGAGACCTTGAGCTGCACGCCCGAGGCGCGGGCCAGGGTGGCGCTGGTGGCCGCCGCGTTCAGCTCCTTGACCTTGACCGGGTTGTAGGGATCGCTGGTAAACAGCGCGTTCATGTCCGCGAAGGCCAGGGTCTTGAGCATGCCGCCCAGCTGTTCCACCGGCTGGCTGGCCTGGGCGGCCGGGGCCGGAGGCGCGGTGGGGGCTGCCGTCGGCGCGGCCACCGCCTGGACCGGCCCGGTCTGGCCCAGGTACGGGGTCAGTGCGCCGCTGGCGGTCAGCTTCTGCACCAGTTTCCCGGCGCAGTCGGCCACCGCCTTGCCCTCGTCGCTGTCGAGGTACACGCTGCCGCCCCACCAGCCCCAGGTGCTGACGCCGCCGCTGGTGCCCTCGCAGCTCTCGTTCCACTTGACCGCGCCGCTGGCCGTGTCGGTCAGTTCCATGCTAGCCCGCACCGTCTTGCCGCGCAGGCAGCCCACGATGGGCAGGCACACGCTGCTGCTGCTGCTGACATCGGTCACGCCTCCGGCCATCTGCAGCGGCGCCCCGTCCTTCTTGCGCACGGCCTCCACGTAGCCGCTGGCGGTCAGCGCCCGGTTCATCGCCTCCTCGAAGGCGGCGTAGACGCTGCCCGAACAGTACCCGCCCCGGCACCACCTGTCCCCGATATAGACCACAGCTTTGGGGCCGCTGTACGTCTGCGCGCCGGCCAGGGTACCCAGCATGGCCGCCGTGAGGCTCAGGTTGCGTTTCCACTGTGGGGTGTTCATCAGCGTGACCTCCAGAGACGAGGGGCGAGTGGACGGGGCTCTAGTTGACGGTGACCTGACAGTATGCCATCTCTGTTAGCCCCGGTCATCGGCCACCGTTCGGAGCCGCCCCTCGTCCACTTCCAGCCGCAAGCCTGCGCCGTCCAGCAGTCTCGCCTCCCGTGCGCTCAGGTTCAGGGTCAGGGGTCCCAGGACATGGGCCACCGTGACCGTCTCGCCCGCCTCGGTCACCTGCCGGGAGGTGACGGAAAAAGCGTCGCCCTCGCCCAGCCGCACGGCGTCCTCGGGCACCAGCAGGGCCTGACCGCCGCCTCGCCCCAGCACGTTCGGCCAGCCCAGAAAGGCGGCCACCCACGCGGTTGCAGGCCGGTCAAAAACTTCGCGGGCCACGCCGGTCTGCACGAGCTGCCCGGCGCGCATCACGGCCACCTGCCCGGCCAGCGCCAGCGCCTCACGCTGATCGTGGGTGACCAGCAGCACGCCCGCGCCGACGCGCGTGAACAGGTCGCGCAGGTCACCGCGCAACTCGGCCCGCAGGCGTTCATCCAGATTGCTCAGCGGCTCGTCCAGCAGCAGCAGCGGCGAATTCGTCGCCAGGGCGCGGGCCAGCGCCACCCGCTGTGCCTGCCCGCCAGACAACTGGCCGGGTTTGCGGGCCGCCAGTTCCGGCAGGTTCACCAGCGCCAGCGCCTCCTGCGCCCGGCGGTGCGCCCCTGCCCGCGCCGCGCCGCGCATACGGGGGCCGTAGGCCACGTTGTCCAGCACGCTCAGGTGCGGAAACAGCGCGTAGTCCTGAAACACCAGTCCGAGGTGCCGCGCCTCCGGAGGCAGGGCCGTCACGTCGCGCCCGCCCACCTCCACCCGCCCCGTGTCCGGGCGTTCCAGCCCCGCCACCATGCGCAGCACCGTGCTTTTGCCGCAGCCCGACGGGCCGAGCAGGGCCAGGGTTTGGCCTGCCTGGACCGTCAGGGACACGTCCTGGGCCGCCTGCACCGGGCCGTAGGCCTTGGAAAGGTGGTGGGTGGTGAGGGCAGGAAGGGGCACGCCGCTCAGGCTAGCGCCCTGCCCTTCTCCCAACCTGCCGGGGTCATACACGAGGTCACGTCACCTCCCCCTCGCCGCCGTCCAGCACCGTAAATGCCGTGGCCGACAGCAGCAGCAGCACCGTCGCCAGCGCACACGCCTCGCCCAGGTTGCGCTCGCCGGGGCGGCCCAGGCGGTCATACAGGCCCACGCTCAGGGTGGCCCACTCGGGGCGGGTCAGCACCAGGGTGGCGCCGAATTCGCCCAGCACGGTGGCCAGGGCCAGCGCTGCGCCGCCGCGCAGGGCCGGCAGCGTCAGCGGCAGCGTGACCGTTCGCTGCGCGGCCAGCGGGCCGGCGCCCAGGGTGCGGGCGGCCTCGAACAGCCGGGGCGGCAACGCCCGCAGCGCGGGCAGCACCGAGCGCACCACCAGCGGCAGCGCCAGCAGCGTGTAGGCCGCGATCAGCATGGGCAGCGTGGCCGCCAGCGCCGGGTACGCCAGCAGGTAGCCTACCGCCAGCGACACCGGCGAGACCATCAGCGGCAGCAGCGAGATCAGGTCCAGCACCCGCGAACGCGCCCGCCACGCGCCCAGCGCGTACAGGCCGCCCAGCAGGGTGGCGCCCACCAGCGCCATCGCCCCGAAGCGCAGGGTGTTGCCCAGCAGCAGCGGCGTGTCCGGGTCCGCGAGGATGCCCTGCCAGTACAGCAACGTCGGCCCCCCCGACCCCAGCAGCCCGCGCGCCACCACCGCCAGCAGCGGCGCGAAGCAGATCAGCAGCGTCACGGCGCCCAGCCCCAGAATGCCCGCCCGCACGCCGCCCCGCGCCGGGGGCAGGCCGCCCGCCGGCACGCCGGTTCCGCCGCGCGTCAGGCCGGTGTAGGCCCACGTCGCCCCCAGCGTCAGCAGCAACTGACCTGCGATCAGGGCGCTGGCCTCCGACAGGCGCAGTTGCAGGGCGGTCAGGGTGTAGATCTCCACCTCCAGCGTCGCGTACGGCTCGCCGCCCAGCGCCAGCGGCAGCCCGAAACTCAGGGCCGAATACAGGAAGACCAGAATGGCCCCCGCCGCCAGCCCCGGCAGCGCCAGCGGCAGCGCCACGCCCAGCGCCGCCTGCCAGCCGCTCGCCCCCAGCGTCCGCGCCGCGCCGATCAGGTGCGGGGGCACGCGCGAGAAGCCGCCGTAGGCCAGCCGGATCATCACCGGCAGGTTGAAAAACAGGTTGCCCAGGATGATCAGCGCGGGCGTGTCGCTGACGTCTATCCCCGTCAAGGTGGTCAGCCAGCCGCGCGGCCCCAGCAGCGCTGACAGGCCCAGCACCGCCACCAGCGTGGGCGTCACGAAGGGCAGCAGCAGTAGGCGCAGGAATAGCCCCTTGCCCGGAAGGTCGGCCCGCGACAGCAGATAGGCCAGCGGCGCACCGATCAGCAGCGCCAGCAGCGCGGTGCCGCCCGCCTGCGTCAGGGTCCAGGCCAGCCGTCCCAGGAAATACGGATCGCGCCACACGCCCAGGTTCACGCCGCCCTCGGCCAGCGTGCGCCCCAGCGGCACGGCCAGCAGCAGCGCCGTGAACACCAGCGCGGGCAGTGCCAGTAGCCAGCCGGACAGGCGGGAGGGAGTCATGGGCCGGAGTGTAGAGGCTGGGGCGGCCAGCTTCCCCTTGAGGCGGAGGCGTCGGCGGCCAGGCCAGCAAGCGTATAGACGCTGAGGCCCTCTTTGCCTCGCCTCCGCGCGCGTAGACTCCCCGTATGCTTCAGGGCCTCCTCTCCCGCCTCGACGATTCCGGCAACCTCGTCCCGCGCTACACGCCGCCGCGCTGCCTGCTGGAACGTCAGGCGGTGGGCGGCTGCACCATCTGCCACGACGTCTGCCCGCACAACGCCATTCTGACCGGGCTGGTGGGCGTGGCCGTGCAGATTGACCCCGACGCCTGCACCGGCTGCGGCCTGTGCGTGCAGGCGTGTCCCACCGGAGCGCTGGAGTACGCGCTTCAGCCCACCCTGCAAAACGTGCGTGACCAGAAAGCCGAGGACGGCGCGGCAGCCGGGGAGGGCGAGGCCAGCCTGACCTGCCCGCAGAGCGGTGCGGGCGGCCCGCAGCTGCCCTGCCTGGGCCGCGTGACCCCGGCGGTGCTGTCGGCGGCGGGCGCGTGGGGCACCCCACTCACCCTGATTCACGGCGCGTGCGAGACCTGCCCGGTGGGTGCGCCGGACGTGCCGCAGCGGCTGGACGCGGTGGTGGCCGAGACCGGGAAACTCCGCGCCGCCACCGGCCAGCCCGCCCGCATCACCGTGCGCGCCGCCACCCCGGAAGACGCCGAGCGGGCCGTGCGCGTCTCGCGCCGGGGGGCTTTCGGGGCGCTGTTCCGGGCCGGCAAGGCGCAACTGGCCCAGAGCATTCCCGAGTCGCCGCTGCCCTTCGTGGACTGGTCCGAACCCGAGGAACGCACCCCCGAGGAATGGAAGTGGCGCCGGCTGGCCCTCAAGCCCGCGCCTGCCGCCGAGACGCCCATTCACTGGCCTGCGCCGGTGGTGGACGACACCTGCATCGACTGCCCGGTGTGCCACAACGTCTGCCCCACCGACGCCATCGACCGCCAGATTCAGGACGACGGCGGCGTGAGCCTGCTGCTGAACCTCAGCGCGTGCACCGGCTGCATGGCCTGCCTGCGTTCCTGTCCGCCCCAGGCGATTCACGAGCAGCCCGAATGGTTGCCCGCCGCCTTCGCCGGGCCGATTCTGCTGCGCGAGGGCGAGAGCGTGATGTAGCGGGTGGCGGAAGCCGCGAGGGCGCTTCCATTCGCCTCCCGGCCTGTCCCGCTAGACTTGGGCCATGACTCAAGACGGAACGAAGATCGTGATCGTGGCGGCCCGGCGCACGCCGATTGGCAGTTTTCTGGGCGGGCTCAAGGACGTGTCCGCCGCCAAACTGGGCGTGGCGGCTGCGCGGGCCGTGGCCGAGGGACTGCCGGGCGACGACATCGCCGACGTGATCGTGGGCAACGTGCTACAGGCGGGCGTGGGCATGAACGTGGCGCGGCAGGTGGCGCTGGGCGCGGGCCTGGCGGACCATGTGCCGGGCCTGACGGTCAACCGCGTGTGCGGCAGCGGACTCCAGGCGGTGATCAGCGCCGCGCAGGGCCTCAAGGCCGGGGACGGCCGGCTGTACCTGGCCGGCGGCACCGAGTCCATGAGCCGCGCCCCGTACCTGCTGCCCCGCGCCCGTGAGGGCTACCGCCTGGGCCACGCGACGGCGCTGGACAGCATCCTGAGTGAGGGCCTGACCGACGTGTTCAACGACTACCACATGGGCATCACGGCGGAGAACATCGCCGCGCAGTGGGGCATCACGCGCGAGGACCAGGACGCCTTCGCGCTGGAAAGCCAGAACCGCGCTGCCGCCGCGCTGGCCGGCGGCCACTTCGCCGACGAACTGGTGGCGGTGGACGTGCCGGGGAAGAAGGGCCCCACCACCTTCGACACCGACGAGTACCCGCGCGCCACCTCGGCTGAGGCACTGGCGAAACTGCGCCCGGCCTTCAAAAAGGACGGCACGGTGACGGCCGGCAATGCCAGCGGCCTGAACGACGGCGCGGCCATGCTGGCGGTGACCACCGAGGACTACGCGAAAGCCAACGGCCTGAGCATCCTGGCCGAGATCAGCGGCTACGCGGCCATCGGCGTCGATCCGAAAGTCATGGGCATCGGCCCGGCGAAGGCCGTGCCCATCGCGCTGGAGCGGGCCGGACTGACCCTGACGGACGTGGACCTGCTGGAGCTGAACGAGGCCTTCGCCGCGCAGTCGCTGGCCGTGCTGCGCGATCTGGGGGCGGACCCGGCGCGGGTGAACATCACCGGGGGCGCGATTGCGCTGGGCCACCCCATCGGCGCTTCGGGGGCGCGGGTGCTGGTCACGCTGATTCACGCGCTGCGGCGCACCCGCCAGGAAACCGGGGTGGCCAGCCTGTGCATCGGCGGCGGCATGGGCATCGCCGTGGTGGTCCGGGCCAGGCAGTAGCGTGACCAGCACCTCCGAAAAGGAACTGTTCCTGGCGATCCGCGCGGGTGACGGGCCGGCGGTGCGTGACCTGGTGGCCCAGGACCGCACGCTGCTGGAGGCACTCAGCCCGCTGGGCGTGTCGCCGGTCCTGTTCGCGGCCTACTACCACCATCCGGCGATGGCCCGCGTGCTGGTGGAGGCGGGCGCGGCGCTGAACATCTTTGAGGCGGCGGCCATCGGGGAGGCGCAGCGGGTGGGGGCGCTGCTGGACGCCGATCCCGCCCTGCTGAACGCGGTCAGCCCCGATGGGTTCTCCCCGCTGGGCCTCGCAGCCTTTTTTGGACAGGCCGAGGTGGCGGCGCGGCTGCTCGACCGTGGGGCGGACGTGAACGCGGTCAGCCACAACGCCATGCGGGTGGGACCGCTGCTCTCGGCGGTTACCGGGAACCACACCGAACTGGCCCGGATGCTGGTGGCGGCGGGGGCGGACGTGAACGCCGCGCAGCAGGGGGGCTTCACCCCACTGATGGGCGCGGCGCAGAACGGCAACGCCGAACTGGTCAGGTTGTTGCTCTCGCACGGGGCGGTGCCGGACGCCGTGAACGAGAATGGACTCAGCGCCGCCGATCTGGCGCAGGAGGAGGGCCACGGCGAGGTCCTGATTCTCCTGGCGGGACGCTGACCCTGCCCCGCGCCCCCTTGCACCACTTCAGGGAGCCTCAAGAAACCGGGAAGGCGGGCCGCATCCGCCTCAAACGGTGACGGGACAGACTGGGGCATGAGTGACGAGCGCAAGACCGATGGTCCCAACCCCAACGTGATCGGCCCAGAAACGGATGGCAGAACGGGCGCAGTCACCGGCTTCGACACCCCTGACCCCAAGGACAACCACACCGTGGTCTACACCACCACCCCCGGCGATGACCGGGTGGGCAGCGTGGACCACGGACAGGGCGCTCCCGCGCAGGCGGCGCAGCCGGCCGAGAACATCACCGGCAAGTACGATCACCTGGCGACGAGGGACGTGGCGGCCATGGAACACACCCCTGAAGCCCCCGAATTTGCCGGCGCACAGACGGTCGAGGGCCTGGGCGGCGAGGCGCTGGACGAGGTGGTGCCCACCGCCGGTCTGGGCGTCAACCCGGCGGCGGCCCTGGACCCGTACCCGCTGGTCAATCCGGACCAGAACCCCGGTTACACCCCGCCCAGCGAAAAGGTGTCGCCGCATGTTCGCGAGCAGCCCGGCGACCTGCCCCCCGGCGAACCCAGCGAACTCCAGAACGAGATCGGCGGGACGAACCTGGGCGATACGGACCGCAACCGCCGCTAAGCCGCAAAACGACAGAGGCCGCGCCGGGCGAACCACCGGTGCGGCCTCTGTCGTTCCTACAGCGCCGAGACGTAGACCACGCCGTCCTCGATCTCGGTCCTGAACAGGCGGACGGGTTTGACGGCGGGCAGGGATTTGGCCTTGCCGGTGGCCAGTTCGAACTTCGCCCCGTGCTTCTGGCAGGTGATGCGGCCCATGCTCACCTCGCCGCCCAGCAGCGGGTAGTCCTGATGGGTGCAGTTGTTCCGCAGGGCGTAGAACCGCCCCTCGTAGTTCACGACCAACACGCTGATTCCGTCCATGTCCACGGCGGTCTGGAAACCCTCGGGCATCTCGCCCTGGGTGCCCACGCGAACCCGTTCGCTGTTCTGTGTGACGTTCATGAGCCAAGTGTAGGGCAGTGGACGGTGCAGACGCTGCCGCAGGTTGCTTTCCCCTATGTTCTGGACAGGCTCAGCCGGACACCCGGAGTTCTGGCTCACCTGCGCCGGCGCGGTCTGCGGCGATGGCCTGCGCCACCTGATCGGGCGAGATGGCGCCCCTGGGAGCCTTGCCCACCTGCGCCCACAATCCGGTGTCCACGGCGGGAGGCAGCACCAGCGTGACCGTGACGCCGCGCGCCTCCAGCCGGGCAATCTCGGCGGCGCGGGCCAGGGCCGCCTTGCTCGCGGCGTACTGCGAGAAGCCGCGAGCCGTCACCAGTTCCGGGCGGGCACCCAGCAGGTAGACCCGCCCGCCCTTGTTCATGCGGCCCAGCCCGTGCTTGAGGACCCACAGCGCCCCAAAATAGTTGGCGTTCCACACCGCCCGCACCCGGCCAGGGTCCGCGTCCTTCAGCGGTTCGGGCAGGGCGGCCCCCGCCGCGTAGACCAGGGTGTCCAGAGACTCCAGCCCTTCAAACAGCGCCTTGACGTGACTTTCATAGCCCACGTCGGCGACCCTGGAGGCCGCGCCCAGTTCGCTGCTCAGCGCCGAGAGCCGGGCCTCGTCGCGTCCGCTGAGGGTCAGGGTGGCGCCCGCCGCGGCCAGTGCGCGGGCTGTTGCCGCGCCGATACCGCCGGTGGCGCCCAGAATCAGGGTGTTCATGACCGCAGTAGACGACACATCCGGCGGGCCGTCGGTACGGGACGGTACGGACTGGGCTTCAGGCTGGCGGCGACATGCTCTCGGGGCGCACGCGGCGGTCCCGCTGGCCGGGGGTGCGGCGCATCCACGCCCGCAGCTCCTCCAGGCCGTCGGCGCTCAGGTGGCCGGTGGGGTTGCCGCCCTCCGGTCCCACCGTCCAGCCGCGCTTGTTGGCCTCGTCGGGCAGACCGCGCAGGGTGTAGGTGCCCGGCGACAGGGCAGCGGCCAGATGCAGCGTCACCACGTTCGAGAAATATTCCTGCTCGAAGCGCTGCTGCAGGCGCGCCTCGCGCCCGTGGTCCGTCCCGCTGATCCCGAAGAACATGAAAAACGGCCCGATGTCCAGCGTCGGCAGGCCTCGTCGCCGGGGCCGCACGCTCAGGCCCACCACTTCCGTCTCGTCCATGGCGTCCATTGTGGCCCACCGGGCGGCTGCCGGAAGTCCCGCCTACCCCAGCAGCGGCCAGTCTTCCAGCGGCGCGTAAACACCGCCCGGCCCCGGCTTGCGCATTACGGTGATGCTCCGGGCCGTGAATGTGAGCGGCGCCCGCTCCAGATCCGCGAATTCTGTCCGCGCCGCCGTCAGCACTCCGGGCAGATCCACGTCGCGCCGTTTCAGGGCCAGCGAGAGGTGCAGCGTCAACCCCGGCCCCTCGTAGCCGAAGAAGCGGGCGGGTTTCAAGGCCTCGAGCAGGGCCAGATGCAGACGCACCGCTTCGGGACTGCTCACCATCAGGTACAGGGCGGTGTCGTTGCCGAACTGGCGCGGCCCGCCGATAGACAGCGGCAGTGGCGCGTGCCGGGCCACCACCCCACGCAAGGTTTCCTGCCAGTCCAGTTCCGGGGGCAGGCCGCTGCGGGCCTTGACGGTGATGTGCGGCACCGCAGCGGCGTCTTTTAGGTGGTGGGCCGCCCGGAAAGTCTGGAGGCGCGCGGCCAGCTCAGGGGATGGCTGTGCGGCCAGCAGGAAGGAGGCGGCCATGCGCAGCCCGCCTAGACGGCGTCCGTTTCGGCCAGCCGCTCCAGCACGCCGGGGTCTTCCAGGGTGCTGGTGTCGCCCTCGATGGCCCGGCCCGCCGCGATCTGGCGCAGGAAGCGGCGCATGATCTTGCCGCTGCGGGTCTTGGGCAGCGCGTCGGCGATGTAGATGGCGTCTGGACGGGCCAGCGCGCCGATCTCGCGGGTCACGTAGGCGCGCAGGGCCGCCGGGTCCACTGTCTGATCGCCCTGCGGCAGCACGAAGGCCACCACGCTCTCGCCCTTGAGATCGTCGGGGCGGCCCACCACGGCGGCCTCGGACACGCTGGGATGGGCCACCAGGGCCGACTCGATCTCCATGGTGCCCAGGCGGTGCCCCGAGACGTTCAGCACGTCGTCCACCCGCCCCATCACGGTGATGTACCCGTCGGCGTCGCGCCTCGCGCCGTCCCCGGCGAAGTACACGTGCGGAATCTCGCCCCAGTACGTTTTGCGGTAGCGCTCGTCGTCGCCGTACACGGTGCGCAGCATGCTGGGCCACGGGCGCTTGATCACCAGCAGGCCGCCGTCGTCCGGCCCCAGCTCCTGACCATCCCTGGTCATGATCGCCGGTTCGATGCCGTACATCGGCAGGCCCGCGCTGCCGGGTTTGGCGGGATGTGCCCCCGGCAGGGTGGTCAGCATGATCGAGCCGGTCTCGGTCTGCCACCACGTGTCGATCACCGGGCAGCGCCCTCCGCCGATCACGCGGGCGTACCACACCCAGGCCTCGGGGTTGATCGGCTCGCCCACCGAGCCCAGCAGGCGCAGGCTGCTCAGGTCGTATTTGGCAGGGATCTCGTCGCCCTGCCGCATCAGCGCGCGGATGGCGGTGGGCGCGGTGTACAGAATGGTGACGCCATGCTTCTGCACGATGGCCCAGAAGCGCCCCCAGTCCGGGTGGTTGGGCGCGCCCTCGTACAGCATGACGGTGGCGCCGTTCAGCAGCGGGCCGTACACGCTGTAGCTGTGGCCGGTGACCCAGCCCACGTCGGCGGTGCACCAGAACACGTCGTCGTCTTTCAGGTCGAAGACCGTGCCGGTGGTCAGGTAGGTGCCCACCATGTAGCCGCCGGTGGTGTGCAGCACGCCCTTGGGTTTGCCGGTGCTGCCCGAGGTGTACAGCACGAACAGCGGGTGCTCGCTGTCCAGGGAGACGGCCTCGTGCTCGTCGGAGGCGGCCGCCAGCGCCTCGTGCCACCACACGTCGCGGCCCTCCTGCATCGGGGGGTTCGAGTCGGCCCGGTTGACCACCAGCATGTGCTCCAGGCAGGGCGTCCTGGCCGCAGCCTCGTCGGCGTTGGCCTTGAGGTTCACCAGCCCGCCGCGCCGCAGCCCCGCGTCAGCGGTGATCAGCAGCTTGCTGTCCGCGTCGTTCATGCGGTCACTTAGGGCCGAGACGGAAAAGCCCCCGAACACCACGCTGTGCACCGCGCCAATCCGGGCGCAGGCCAGCATGGCAATCGCGGCCTCCGGGATCAGTGGCAGGTACAGGGTCACGCGGTCGCCCTTCTGCACGCCCAGCGCCAGCAGCGCGTTGGCCGCCCGCTTGACCTGCGCGAGCAGTTCGGAATACGTGAAGGTTCGTACCTCGCCGTCCTCGCCCTCCCAGACAAAGGCCCGCTTGCTGCCCAGGCCGCGCTCCACCTGACGGTCCAGCGCGTTGTAGGCGAGATTGGTCTGGCCGCCCACGAACCACTGGGCGTGCGGCTCCTGCCAGTCGAGCACCGTGTCCCAGGGCTTCATCCAGCTCAGTTCCCCGGCCACGCCGGCCCAGAAGGTATCGGGATCGTCCAGGCTCTGACGGTAGCGGCGCTCGTACTCCTCGCGGGTGACCTGTGCCGAGGCCGCAAAGTCGGCGGGCGGCTGGATCACGCGGGTCTCGTGCAGGACATTGTCGATGTGATCGCTGGATGTCGGGTGCGTCATCGGGAAGAACCTCCGGGGCAGAAGAATCGGCTTGGGCGTGGCCCGGCGGTGCGGGCCGCCACAGGGCTTGCTTGGGCTGCCGTCTACTGTAGCGCCGTCTCCGGGTGCTCTGCCCCGGCGCCGCCCCCGCGACTTCCTCCAGTGCCGACCAAAAAAAGACCCGCTCCGTGAAGAGCAGGTCTGTGCTGGTCGAGGCGGCGAGATTTGAACTCACGACCCCTACCACCCCAAGGTAGTGCGCTACCAGGCTGCGCTACGCCTCGATTCCCAGCCTCAAGACTATAGATGGTGAAGGCACTTCGGTCAAGGGGAGCTGGCCCCGCCCGGTCCAGGCATCATCCCGGCGGGTGCGGCTGTTCCAGGGCGTGGCCCAGACGGGCGGTTGTTTTTGCCGTGTTCTGGGGATGGCCCAGCCAGAAGCCCTGGCCCAGGTCACAGCCCAGCGCCGTCGCTGCGGCCCACTGCGCGTGGGTTTCCACCCCCTCGGCCACCACGCTCAGGCCCAGCGCCCCGGCCAGGGCGACGCTGGCCTGCACGGCGCGTCGGGCCTGGGCCTGCCCGTCCGGGGGACCGTCCAGGGCGCCGATCAGGCCACGGTCCAGCTTGAGGGTCTGCACGGGCAGGCGCAGCAGGGGCGTCAGCGCCGACTGCGCCGCGCCGAAGCCGCACAGGGACCAGCGCACGCCCTGTTCCTGCACGGCGCGCATCACAGGTATGGCCTGCCCCTCAGCCCCGACGGGCAGCGGCGCGGCCAGCTCGAACTCCACACAGCTACCGCTGAGGCGGTGCCGGGCGAGCGCCGTGCCCACCTGCCCGGGCAGGTCCGGACGCTCCAGCTGGCTGCGCGAGATGTTCACCGCCACCCGCAGATCGGCGTGACCTGCCGCGTGCCAGCGCGCGAGCTGGGCGCAGGCCTCGTTCAGCACCCAGTCGCCCAGCCGGTCCTCCAGGCCCAGCCGCTGGGCCGCCGGCAGGAACTGGCCCGGCGCCAGCAGCCCCAGTTCGGGGCTGTGCCAACGCAGCAGCGCCTCCAGGGTCACGGTCTGCCGCGCCGCATTGCAGATGGGCTGGTAGAACAGGCTGAATTCACCGCGCTCCAGCGCGCCGCGCAGCCGCTCCTCGGGTGGCGTCTGGGACCGTTGCCCGGCCATCTGCGGCTGGAAGACGCGGGCCGCGTCCTTGCCGGCGCGCTTGGCCTCGTACATGGCGACGTCGGCGTGCATGTACAGGCTCTCGGCGTCCTGGCCGCTGTCCGGATACACGCTGACGCCCACCGATGCGCTGATCCTGACCGGGCGGCCCGACAGGTCAAAGGGGGCGGTGAACAGTTCCAGCACCTGCCGGGCACGGGCTTGCGGCGGCTGCGAGGTCAGCACCATAAACTCGTCGCCGCCCAGCCGGGCCGTGAATTCGCCGGGTTGCTGTGCGCCGCGCAGACGGGCCGCCACCTTGATCAGCAGCTGATCGCCCACCGTGTGGCCCAGCGTGTCGTTGATCCCCTTGAAGCCGTCCAGATCGAGAAACAGGACGGCCAGTAGGTCAGCCGGCAGCCCTGCCTCAGCCGGCGCCTGCTGACGCTCCACTGCCTCGCCCAGCGCGGTCAGAAAGCCGGCGCGGTTGGGCAGGCCGGTCAGCGAATCGTGGTGGGCCTGCCAGGCCAGCTCGAGGGCGTGTGCCTCCAGCTGGGCGCGGCCCCGCTCGACCTCGGCGGTGCGGGCGGTCACCCGGCTTTCCAGCGTGGCGTTCAGCGCGGCCAGCTGCGCGGTCAGGGCGGCATTGTCGGTCAGGGCGGCCAGCTGCCGGGCGGCCACCAGCAGGGTCACGCCCGCCGTCCCCCACAGCACGCCACGGGCGGCCAGCGTGTCCTCGCCGTGGGTCAGCAGGGCCATGGCGAAGCAGACGATCAGGCCCAGATAGGGGGCCAGGGTGTACAGCGGACGGGTGAACCGGGGCGCGGCGCGGATCACCGCCGTCAGCGGACGGCCCAGCGGCACGGCCCGCGGCGAATGCCAGGCGGCCAGCGCAAACAGCGTGGCCCCGGCGGTCCACAGCAGGTCCACCGGCAGCCCCGACGCGAAGCCGCCGTGGTCTCCCAGAAACAGGTACAGCGTGTCGGCGATCACGAAAATGATGAGGCCCAGCGCCAGCAGGCTTTCTTCCAGCTGGAAGCGTTCGCGGCGCCGGATCACCAGCAGCAGCAGGCCCAGCGCAGACAGCCCGGCGCCGGGGTAGGCCAGGCTGACCAGACTGCCGATCAGCGTGGTCTGGGCCGTGCCCAGCCGGGACGCCAGCGCGCCGTACCACAGCAGCACGCCCAGGGCGCCCGCCACGATGCCCACGTCCAGGGTCAGCCGCCACGCCTCGGCCTGGCGCAGGGGCCGCCGCGGCAGGGCCAGACAGGCCGCGCTGAACAGCCCGTAGAAACCCAGGTAGAACGCGTCCAGCACCGAGGGAAACGGCACGGCCCCGTTCCGCTGTTCCAGCAGGACGTAGACGGTATTGCTCACGGCGTAGATCCCCAGTGCCCACGCCATCCAGCGCCAGGTCAGCGCCGTCTCGGGGGTGACGCGCGCCGCGAACCAGCAGGTCAGGGCCGAGGCGTACAGGACCCCCAGCGAGCAGGTCTGGAGCAGCCGGCCCTGGCCGCCCGGGTGCAGCGCCGCCCAGCCCAGATGGGCCAGTGCCAGGAGCAGGGTGGCCAGCAGAGACACCCTCAGCGCCTGTCCGGTTGTCGGCTCCCCCCCACGTTTCACGGCGGGCTGACCCGGACACCACCCGGCAGAACGGGAGGTCGCGCCCGAAAGAGACATGCCCTGGACATTGGTCCCCATCCTAGAGGTCTGGGTGTCACCACTTTCTTGTGTGTCGGCGGTCAGAAGAGAGGGACTTCACCTTTTGACCTTCCGGTCAGTTGTGTGGGCCATCGGTGGCGTTGCCCGCGGCGTGCGGCCACCAGGCCGGAGAGGACCGCCCAGGCAATCCTGGACCCCATGTTCACGCAGCCCGCCGACTATCATGAGCCCAATGGACGCCATTCAACCCTACCTCCCCCTGATTTACAATGTCCTGCGCGGGCTCGCCGTGGTGGGCCTGGTGCACGCTATCGTGACCCGTCAGCAGATTTTCTGGATGTTCCTGCTGGGCTTTGGGGCGCTGCTGGGCAGCTTTTTCGGTCTGCTGGGGACGCTGGCTTATACCTTCATGGTGCTAATCCCCTCGCTGCGCGGCGGCGGGCGGGTGGCCGGACAGGCGGTTTCGCGCGGCGTGGAGGCGCTCAAGCCGCTGGACGTCCGCATTCGGGAGGCGGGCGAACGCCTGTCCGAGAGCGACACGCTGGCCAACCGCGCGGGGCTGGCCGCGCTGCTGGCCCGCGCCGGGCGCCGCGACGAGGCGCAGGCCACCCTCGATCCGCTGCTGAGTGGCATCTACGCCGACGATCCGGTGGTGCTGCTCACCAGCGCCGAGCTGGATCTGGCGCGCGGCAACCCTGCTGGCGCCGAGACCCGCCTGAACGCCGTGGATCTCAAGACCAGCGCCGCCACCCGCACCCGTGCCCTGACCCTGCTGGCCCAGGCGCAGGAGGCGCAGGGCAAGCCGGAGGCCGACGCCACCTACCGCGACGCCCTGACCGCCGCCACCACCGAGGAGCCGCGCGCCCGCTACGCCGCGTATCTGGTGGCGCAGGGCCGCGCCGCCGAGGCGCAGACGGTGCTGGCGGCCATCGCCAAGACCGAGAGCCGAGCCACCCCGCTGTACCGCCGCCAGGAACGTGAGTGGTTCGATCTGGCCTCGGGCCTGAGGCGCGGGCTGAAGTGAGGGCCGTGCTGGGGCCAGCGGTCAGGGTCTATCTGCTGGCGCTGGTCTGTACCGTTCTAAGCCAGTTCTATGTGCGCACAACCTATGTCCTCACCCAGCCGTGTCCGCCGGGAGCCACCTGCGCCGCGCCCGTTCGGGAGGCGGGCTGGCCGCTTCCCTGGATCAGAACGGCGCTGCATCCGGCGGACGAGCCGCTGAACCTGACCGCGCATGGGCTGACGCCGCCCGTGGCTCTGGCGCTTGATCTGGTTTTTTACGGCGTGCTGATCGTGTTGATCGGGCAGGGCCTCCGGTGGGTGGGACAGTCGAAAAAGTGAGGCGCCCTCCTGAAGCCGCCAGGCTGAGTCGGCTATTTATATTACCCGGATGGTATTGACGTTAGCTATTCTACCCGGATAATATCGGGTCATGTCTGACCCCCATACGCTGACTGTTTTCCAGGGCCACGAACGCCTTCTCACTGCCCCGCTGCCAGAAGTGCTGGCCCTGCTCAAGACCCGCGAACGCGGGGCCGCACCGCCCCTGCTGACCTTCGACGATCAGACCGGACGGCAGATCGACTTCGATCTGCGCGGCAGCCTGCAAGACGTGCTGGAGCGCTACGCCCCCGCACCCGCCAAAACCGGGCCGGGCCGCCCCAAACTGGGCGTCGTGGCCCGCGAGGTCACGCTGCTGCCCCGGCACTGGGAGTGGCTGGAGGGCCAGCGCGGCGGGGCCTCGGCGGCGTTGCGACGGTTGATCGACGAGGCCCGTAAAGCCGATCCGGACGGGGAACGCCGCCGCGCAGCAATGGCCGCCACAGACCGGTTCCTGGGCGTGATCGCGGGCGATCTGCCCGGCTACGAGGAGGCTGGACGCGCCCTGTACGCGGGGAATGGCGAGGCTTTTGAGGCCCAACTGAAAAACTGGCCCGAAGACATCCGTAGCCACACGCTGTATCTGGCCGCCCCGGCGTTTGCGGAGAACCCGTGACCGCGCCGCGCCAGTACAAGGATTTCACGCCGCGAATGGGCATCTACCGCGTGAGCCATCTGCCCAGCGGACGCACCCTGCTGGGCCACAGCCTGCATCTGGAGGGGATGCTCAACCGCATCCGCTTTCAGCTCCAGAATGGCCTGCACCCAGACAAGGCTATGCAGGCCGACTGGAAGGCGGACGGCCCCGACGCCTTCTCGTTCGAGGTGCTGGACGAGATCACGCCGAAGAATCCGGGAGATGAACCCGTGGACGATCTGAAGGAGCTGCTGACGCTATGGCAGGAGAAACTGAACCTTCCTCCCGCGCAGCTGTACTCGCGGCGAGGCTGACGGCAGCGCAGTTGGTGCTTCTGGCCAAGCAGCCATCTTCAGAAACCCGTGCCGCCGTGGCTGCCCATCCCAACACGCCTGCCGCCGTGCTGGGCCGTCTGGCGGCTGAACACCCCGCCCAGGTGCTGGCTAACCCGGCCCTGGGCCTGCTGCGGCTGGCGCATTCGGGATTGCTGGAGGGCTGGCCCACCGAGGCCGTGCTGTCGCTGGTGGCCCAGCCGCAAGCCCCCGGCTGGCTGCGGCGTTACGGGCTGGCCCACGCCGACGCCCGCTTTCAGGTGGCGGTGGCCGGACATCCCTCGCTGAGTGCAGCGGAGCTTGAACAGCTTGCGCGGCACCGGGTCTGGAAGGTGCGGGCGCGGGTGGCGGCGCGGCCTGACCTGTCGCTGGAACTGCTCGCCGGGCTGCTGGGTGACCCGGATTACGGTGTGCGGCTGGTGCTGGCATCCCGCCCTGACCTGTCGCCTAACACCTTGGAACAATTGCGCCGAGATAGCTCACTGCTGGTGCGGCAGGCAATGGCGCAGCGGCAAGGCTGAACCTCAAGGCATAAGAAAACCCCTCCAGCCACGCAGGGGCCAGAGGGGAATGCACTCCCGGTAGGGGGACTTACTTCAGCTCGACGGTGGCGCCGGCGGCTTCCAGCTGGGCCTTCATCTTCTCGGCCTCTTCCTTGGCCACGCCTTCCTTCAGCGCGCCGCCCTTCTCGCTCATGTCCTTGGCTTCCTTCAGACCCAGGCCGGTGATGGCGCGGATTTCCTTAATGACGTTGATCTTGCTGGCGCCGGCGCTCACCAGAACGACGTCAAACTCGGTCTTCTCTTCGGCTGCCGGAGCCGCCGCCGCCGCGCCGCCGCCCATCGAGACAGCCGCCGTGACGCCCCACTGCTCTTTAAGGCCGTCGATCAGGTCCGCGAGTTCCATGATGGTGAGGGTGCCGAGTTGATCGATCATTGCCTGCTTGTCGTATGCCATGTGATGTTCCTCCAGAAATGGATTGAATGCTGAGTTCAAGCTGTTGGGAAAAGGGGTGGGGAGAGGAGACAGGGCTTAAGCGCCCGTGCCCTCGGCCGCGCCGCCCTCTTCGAGTTTGGTCTTGTACGCTTCGAGGATGCCCACGAAGTTGCTGAGGTGCGCGCTGAGGACGCCGACCAGTTCGGCCTGCAGGGTTTCCTTGCTGCCCAGGCTGGCCAGACGGTTGACGACGCTCACGTCCACCTTGTTGCCTTCCAGGAAGCCGCCCTTGACGGTTGGGATGCCCCTGTCGTTGCCCTTGGCGGCGTCGGCCAGTGCCTTCGCCACGCCAGCGGGGTCGGAGTGGGCCAGCACCAGGGCGCTGGGACCTTTGAGGGTGTCGGCGAAGTCGCGTCCACCGTCCTGAAGGGCGCGGTCGATCAGGGTGTTCTTGGCAACGATCAGCTGCCCGCCCTTCTCGCGGATGTCTTGGCGCAGTTTGCTCAGCTGTCCGGCATTCAGGCCCTGGTAATCGACGACGTAAAACGTCTCGACTTCATTCAGGCTCTGTTGCAGGGTGCTGAGGGTCTGCACGTTCTTGGGATTCGCCACGCAGTGAACCTCCTCGTGGTTGAACAAGTCCAGGTGCAAGTTTCGCGCTTGGCGCTTCGCAGCCTGGCAACTCGGCGGGATCTTTATACCCTGGGCTGGGGTCCCCGCTGTCTTGGATGCCGCACTAGAAACGGATTGGAGAGGTGCGAAGTTGCACCGGGGTGCCGGAAGTTGGAAATGAGGAGGGGCCGCAGCCCCCGCTCAGAAAAAGGTCAGGACTGGGCGCTGAGGCTCAGCGGAATGCTCGGCCCCATGGTGGTGGTCAGGAAGGCGGTGCGCAGGAACACGCCCTTGGCGCTGCTGGGCTTGGCCCCTTCCAGCGCGGAAACCAGCGCGGCATAGTTGGCGCTCAGGTTGGCCGGATCGAAGCTGGCCTTGCCGATGGGCGCGTGGATCACGCCGGTCTTGTCGTTGCGGAACTCGATGCGTCCGGCCTTGAGGCTCGACACCATGCCGGTCACGTCGGGGCCGACGGTGCCGCTTTTGGGGTTGGGCAGCAGGCCGCGCGGCCCCAGCAGACGGGCCAGCTTCTGACCCACCGAGGCCATCATGTCGGGGGTGGCCACCACGGCGTCAAAGTCCATGAAGCCACCAGCGATGCGCTCGATCAGCTCGTCGCCGCCCGCCACGTCGGCGCCAGCAGCCTCGGCAGCGGCGATGTTGTCGCCCTTGGTGATCACGGCCACCCGCACGCTGCGGCCCGTGCCGTGCGGCAGCGAAACCGTGCCGCGCACGTTCTGATCGCTCTTGCGGGGGTCGATGCCCAGGCGGAAGTGGATTTCCACCGTCTCGTCGAACTTCGCCGTGGCGATGTCCTTGACCAGGGCGGCCGCTTCCTCAATGGTGTACTGCTTGTCGCGGTCGACCTTTCCTTCCAGTGCGCGGTAGCGCTTGCCGTGCTTAGGCATTGGGGCCTCCCTCAATGGTGACGCCCATGCTGCGCGCAGTGCCCGCGACGGTGTTGGCGGCGGCTTCCACGCTGCCCGCGTTCAGGTCGGGCATCTTGGTCTTGGCGATTTCCATGACCTGATCCCAGTTCAACTTGCCGACCTTGGCCTTGTTGGGCGTGGCGCTGCCCTTGGTCAGGCCTGCGGCCTTGCGGATCAGGTAGCTCATGGGCGGGGTCTTGGTGATGAAGGTGAAGCTGCGGTCCGCGAAGATGGTGATCTCCACAGGAATAATCGCGTCACCCTTGTCCGCCGTCTGGGCGTTGAAGGCCTTGGTGAACTCCATGATGTTCGCGCCGTACTGACCCAGCGCGGGGCCGACAGGCGGGGCCGGGGTGGCCTTGCCTGCAGGCAGTTGCAATTTGACGATGCCGGTGACTTTCTTCATTTCGACTCCTTAGCTCCCCCTGATGGGTCCGGGGTGCTGGCGCTAAGTTCCGCCTGCGCCGCCCGTCAGGGGCAGCTTGGCAGCAACTTTTTCATTTTACTCGCTCAGCCCTCTTCTGCCAAGTGCGGCAGGAAACAGACTGGGTTTTTCCGGGCTTACTTGGCCACCTGGCTGAAATCCAGTTCCACCGGCGTTTCGCGGCCAAAGATGCTGACCAGCACCTTGACCTTGGCCTGCGGCACGTTGATCTCGCTGATCACGCCGCTGAAGTCCGCGAAGGGACCGCCGGTGACGCGCACCATGTCGCCCGCCTTGAAATCGGCCTTGACGCGCGGGGCTTCGGCGGCCTTGGGCTGCACGCCCACGCCCACCGAGGACAGCAGACGCTGGACCTCCTCGTAGGACAGTGGCACGGGACGGGTGGCGGTGCCGACAAAGCCGGTCACGCCGCTGGTGCCGCGCACCACTTCCCACGACTCGCCCAGTTCGCCAGGGGAGTCGTCGTCTTCCACATCCATCTGCACAAAGACGTAGCCGGGAAACAGCTTGCGCTCCACGGTTTCCTTCTTGCCGCCGTCGCGCAGTTCCACGGCCTTCTCGGTGGGTTGCAGCACCTGGAAGATCTTGGTGCCGCGCATGCCCAGTTTGCCCGCGCGGTCCATCAGGTGCTGTTCCACACGGTCTTCCTGGCCCACGTAGGTGTGGACGGCGTACCATTCGATGCTCATGGCAGCACCAGCTGGATCACGTTGCTGAAGAGCAGGTCCAGCACGTACACGATGAGAGACAGGGCCACGACGAAGATCAGCACGGCCTGCGTGCCTTCAAGCACCTGCTGGCGCGTCGGCCACGACACGCGCGAGAGTTCGGCGCGCGAATCACGGAAGTACTGAATCAAATTCATGCATTCACCTGCGGGAGAGGAAGGGCACTGAATGGGCCGCTCCAGACCAGCATGTGCGGCCGGGAGCACACCGCAATCAGACCTTCTTCTCCTTGAAGACCACATGCTTTTTCGCCATGGGGTCATACTTGCGCAGTTCCAGCTTGGCCTGCGTGTTGCGGCGGTTCTTGGTGGTGGTGTAGTAAAAGCCCGTGCCGGCGGTGCTTTCCATCTTCACAATGATGCGGGGTCCGTCTTTCGCCATGCTGTTCGCTCCTTTCGCCGTTTTCCGCCCATTGCAGCCTTGCAACAGCGGGAAACTGCTCCCAGCGCCTGCCGGGCGTCACTCTGACGGGGCAGGATCATTCGCTGGTAAAAGCCCGCCGGGGTGGCGGGCAACACCCACGAGTATAAACCGTCATGGGCGGGCTGTCCACCGCCGCTTCAGGACGGCTGCGGCTCGGCGGGGCGGGGCAGGTCCGTCGGGAATCCGTCGATGCTCCGCGCGTTCTTGCGTTGCCGGTAGTCATCCAGCTGCTGGTCACTCAGCTTGCGGTGAACGTCATTGAGGGTCTCGCGTTCCTCGCGGAACTCCATCAGCGGCACGGCCATGCCGCACGAGGTCTGCACCAGATCGACGTCCAGCAGGTAGATCTGACGCGCGGCGGGCAAGGGCGGAAACTGGCCGTAAAGGTCTGCCCACTCGGCCTGATCCGGCTGGACCATGCGGGCCGTGCCGTACAGGCGCAGGATCAGCGGCGCACCCTCGAAGGCGCAGAACATCAGCGTCATGCGCGGCAGCTGCAGCAGATGCGCAGCCGTCTCGTTGCCGCTGCCGGTCACGTTCAACCACATCACCCGGTTCGGCCCCAGGACCCGCAGGCTGTCCATGCCTTTGGGGGAGACATTGACCCGTCCGTCGGGGGCTGCCGTGCCGACAAAGAAGACCGGTTGCCGCTCGATGAAGCCCTGGTGGTCCGGGCCGATGGCCGCAAACTGTTTTGCCATAGCGTCAGGCTAACGCAACGCCTTCCGGCTGAGGCAACGACAACTGAGGCAACGAAAAGGGGAGGCCCGCAGGCCTCCCCCCTTCAGTTGACATGGAACCTTATTCGATCACCTTGGTGACAACGCCGGCGCCGACGGTGCGGCCGCCTTCACGGATGGCGAAGCGCAGGCCTTCTTCCATGGCGATGGGCTTGATCAGCTCGACGGTGAAGGTGATGTTGTCGCCGGGCATCACCATTTCCACGCCTTCGGGCAGTTCCACCACGCCGGTCACGTCCGTCGTGCGGAAGTAGAACTGCGGGCGGTACCCACCGAAGAACGCCGAGTGACGCCCACCCTCATCCTTGGACAGCACGTAGGTGCTGGCCTCGAACTTGGTGTGCGGCTTGATGCTGCCGGGCTTGCTCAGCACCTGACCGCGTTCCACGTCGTCACGGGCCACGCCGCGCAGCAGCACGCCCACGTTGTCGCCGGCCATGCCGGAATCCAGCAGCTTGCGGTGCATTTCCACGCCGGTCACGGTGGTCTTCTTGGTGTCGCGCAGGCCCACGATCTCGACTTCGTCCTGAATCTTGACGATGCCGCGCTCGATGCGTCCGGTGGCCACGGTGCCGCGCCCGGTGATGGTGAACACGTCTTCGACCGGCATCAGGAAGGCCTTGTCGGTGTCACGCTCGGGGGTGGGGATGTAGCTGTCGATGGCGTCCAGCAGCTCCCAGATGTGGTCGACCCACTTGTCTTCGCCGCGGGCGGTCTTGGGGTTCTTCTGCAGGGCTTCGAGGGCCTGCAGCGCGCTGCCCTTGACCACCGGCAGATCGTCACCGGGGAATTCGTACTTGGAGAGCAACTCGCGCACTTCCATTTCCACGAGTTCCAGCAGTTCTTCGTCGTCGACCATGTCGACTTTGTTCATGAAGACGACCATGTAGGGGATGCCGACCTGACGGCCCAGCAGGATGTGCTCGCGGGTCTGGGGCATGGGGCCGTCAGCGCTGCTGACGACCAGGATGGCGCCGTCCATCTGGGCCGCGCCGGTGATCATGTTCTTGACGTAGTCGGCGTGACCGGGGCAGTCGACGTGGCTGTAGTGGCGGCTCTCGGTCTGGTACTCGACGTGCGAGGTGTTGATGGTGATGCCGCGGGCCTTTTCTTCAGGGGCCTTGTCGATCTGGTTGTAGTCCATCGTTTCGATGGTGGGGTCCATGGCGGCGGCCGTGAAGGTGATGGCGGCCGTCAGGGTGGTCTT
Source organism: Deinococcus radiopugnans ATCC 19172 (assembly GCF_006335125.1). Lineage (NCBI taxonomy): Bacteria > Thermotogati > Deinococcota > Deinococci > Deinococcales > Deinococcaceae > Deinococcus > Deinococcus radiopugnans. Next base: position 31,523 of record NZ_VDMO01000022.1, on the reverse strand, counting down.
GCCGTGGTCCACGTGACCGATGGTCCCGATGTTCACGTGCGGCTTCGTGCGCGTAAAGGTTCCTTTTGCCATGTTCGTGTCCTCCTGAGAAAGACTGAAAGAGCGGGGTGGAAACTGTCCGGTTCCCGGACAAGCCCCGACAGTGTAGCCGTCTGCACCGTGTGTGCAAAGGACTTCCTTACCTTTGGCGGGTGGGGTGCGCTGGGCGGGTCATCAAAAGCGGCCCACACATGAACATGGGGGCCGCCTTCGATCAAACCGTGGAACTCTGCCGAGATTGCTGGAGCTTCTGATCGGGTTCGAACCGATGACCTCTCCCTTACCAAGGGAGTGCTCTACCACTGAGCTACAGAAGCGCGTCTGAAAGGGGCGAAGGGGAAAAGAAGAAAGCGGGAAACGAGACTTGAACTCGCGACATTCAGCTTGGGAAGCTGACGCTCTACCAACTGAGCTATTCCCGCAGAAAGGTAAAACGCTGGTGGGCAGGGGCGGATTCGAACCGCCGTACACGTACGTGAACAGATTTACAGTCTGTCGCCTTTAACCACTCGGCCACCTACCCGCAGTTGTCATGGTTTCACCGTCAAACGACGCCGGCAGCGAAACTGTGGAGCCACCCATCGGAATCGAACCGACAACCTTCCGATTACAAATCGGGTGCTCTACCAGTTGAGCTAGGGTGGCTTGAGCGAAGGTGAATCTGTCCCGCCTGAGTGCGGAAGGGGTCGTGCAAGCACAGTCACTTCCGGCTGGGAATAGTAGCACCGCCTATGAAGGGTGTCAAACCTCGGTGGAGGCGACATTGCTGAAAGGGCGCCCCTGCCCTCGGATAACGTCTTGTCGGCGCATCCGAACAGCTTCGATTTTGCCGCTGGGCGCCCGTTTTCTGCCGCTGCTGCTGTGACCATCGTTCATCAGCCGCAAGGACATCAAGGATGGGCGGGCCACGCCGCTGAAGCGAAGATACGCTGCCTCGTAGACGCATCGTGAGGTGGTTCCGAAGGCCCATTGCGCCGTCCTATTCCCAAGAAAAACCGAATCGTATGGGCCATTCGGCGCATTCGCTGGTTCGCCATCAGGCGTATGCTGTCCGGCGCACGGGCTGTTCCAGGCATATTCTGGGTGTTCTAGAACAGCCGCTGAAGCTTCGCCCCTCTTTTTTTCTTACGACGAGGTTTTCCTTGGACAGTCTGCGATCCCTGTGGCCCTATCTCAAGATGCACCAGCGCCAGTACATCATCGGCATGGTGCTGGTCATCTTTGCCAACAGCATTAACCTGCTTCCCTTCTACTTCATTCGCCTGGCCATCGATGGCCTGACCGGCGCGCGCGACGGCGATCCCGGCACTCCCGGCATCACCCTGGCGCAGGCGGGCTGGTATGCGCTGGGCATCGTGGCGGCGGCCTTGGCGGCGGGCGTGTTCATGCTGTACATGCGCCGCCTGATCGTGGTGGCCTCGCGCCAGACCGAGTACGAGGTCCGGCGCGACATCTTTGCCCACCTGCAGGGGCTGGACAAGCCGTATTACGACCGCGCCAGCACTGGCGATCTGATGAACCGCCTGACCGGCGACCTGAGTGCCGTGCGCGAAATGCTGGGCTTCGGCGCGTGGCAGATCGTGAACATCGTGTCGGGATTCGTGACCTCGTTCGCCGTGATGTTCAGCCTGAGCTGGCAACTGACCCTGATCGTGCTGGCGGTGGTGCCGGTTATCGTGGGCGTGCTGACGTACCTGGCGCGGCTGATCAACGTGCGCCACCGGCTGGCGCAGGAGCAGAACAGCAAGATCGCGGGCAAGGCGCAGGAGAACTTCAGCGGCGCGCGGGTGGTCAAGGGCTACGCGATTGAAGACCGCGAAATCGCCGAGTACAAGGCCATGAACCTGGAACTGCTGAAGCGCAACATCGCCCTGACGAAGGTGGACGGCCCGCTGCGCTCCTTCATGGGGCTGCTGCTGGGCCTGGCCTTCGCGCTGATCCTGCTGGTGGGCGGGCGGCTGATCCTGACTTCCAACGGAGCGTTCACCGTGGGGATGTTCGTGCAGTTCGTGGGCACGCTGGAACGCCTGACCTTCCCGATGCTGATGATCGGCTGGATTACCGGCGTGACCCAGCGCGGGCTGGCCTCCTGGCTGCGCCTGCGCGAGCTGTACGACGCCCGCGCCCAGGTGCAGGACGTGCCGGGGCGCACCGACCGCAGCATTCAGACCCTGGACGGCGACCTGCGCTTCCAGAACGTGTCGATGAATTACGGTAACCGTGAGGTGCTGAAAAATATCGACCTGCATGTTCCCGCCGGGACGTTCCTGGGCATCACCGGCCCCACTGGCAGCGGCAAGACCGTGCTGGGCCAGCTGATCACCCGCAGCATGGACCCCAGCTCCGGCGTGATCCGGATGGACGGCCACGACCTGCGCGTGATTCCGCTGAAAGTGCTGCACGACGCGGTGGCGGTGGTGCCGCAGGAGCCTTTCCTGTTCGGGGACACCCTGGCCAACAACATCGCCTTCGGGGTGGAGAAGCAGGAATTGCCCCTGGTAAAAACGGGCGTGAGCGTGGTGGGCGCGCCGCCGGTGCCGGACATCCCGCAGCAGCCGGACCCCGAGCGGGTGCGCAATGCCGCCCGCCTGGCCGGACTGCTGGAGGACATCGAGGGCTTTCCCGAGGGCTTCGAAACCCTGCTGGGCGAGCGCGGCGTGACGCTTTCGGGCGGCCAGCGCCAGCGCACCGCCATTGCTCGGGCCATCGTGCGCGAACCGGCGATTCTCATTCTGGATGACAGCCTCTCAGCGGTGGACACCGAGACCGAGCGTAAGATTCTGGACGGCCTGCGGGAAGTCAGTCAGGGCCGCACCGTGATTCTGATCGCCCACCGCGTCAGCACCCTGCGCCACGCCGACCACATCGTAGTGCTGGAAGAGGGCCGCGTGACCGAGCAGGGCAGCCACGACGAACTGCTGACATTGAACGGCCACTACGCCGAGCTGGAGCGCCTGCAACGCCTGGCCAGCGATCTGGACGAGGACGACGACGCGATCAGCGATCCTGAGGCAGCGGCGGACCGTCTGGCCGCGCGCCGGGAAGCCATCCGGGAGGCCCAGGCGACACAACTCCAGCCCAACCAGCAGACCCGTCAGGAGGTGCTGAAGTGACCGCCCCCGACGACAGCTACAAGAAGGAATTCGACGCCCAGCTCACGCGCCGCGTGCTGCGCTACGTTCAGCCCTACCTGCGGCTGGTGATCGGCGGCATCGTGCTGGCGCTGCTGATCTCGCTGGCCTCGCCGGTGTTCGCGCTGATTCAGCGCCACGCCATCGACGCGTACCTGACGCCGCTGGCGCTGCAAGGCAACAGCAACCTGGACGCGCTGTACCGGGGCCTGACCCTGACCGCGCTGCTGTACGCGGGCCTCAAGGTGGTGCAATTCGGTCTGCAGTACGCTTTCGCCCTCGCCATCGGCTACCTGGGCCAGAACGTGCTGCGCGACATCCGCGCCGACGTGTTCAGCAAATTGCAACGCCTGCAACTGGCCTACTTCGATCAGAACCCGGTGGGCCGCCTGATTACCCGCGTGACCAGCGACGTGGACGCCATCAACCAGTTCATCACCAACGGCCTGGTCAGCCTGATTCAGAGCACGTTTATCATCGTGGTGTACGTGGTGATCATGCTCAGCGTGAACTGGCGGCTGGCCCTGATCAGCTTTTCCGTGCTGCCGGTGCTGTACTTTTCCACCAACTTCTTCCGCACCAAACTGCGCGACGCCTTCCGCAACACCCGCACCCAGCAGGCCACCGTCAACAGCAAGCTCAACGAGAACATCACGGGGATGCTGACCGTGCAACTGTTCGGGCGCGAACGGCGCAGCGCGCTGGATTTCGACCACAGCAACCGCGCCCTGCTGAGGGCCAACGAGGACAGCGTCCACTGGTTCTCGCTGTTCATGCCGGTGGTGGCGGTGCTGGGACAGGTGGCCGTGGCCCTGATCCTTTACTTCGCCTCCCGGCAGATTCTGGGCGTGGGCGTGGACGCCAATGGGGCGCTGCAAACCGGCGTGGTGGCCGGGGCCATCACGGTGGGGACGCTGTTCGCCTTTATCCAGCTGTCGCAGCAATTGTTCCAGCCGATTCAGGATCTGGCCGACGTGTTCAATACCCTGCAAGCGGCGATGGCCTCCAGCGAGCGCATCTTCGGCGTGCTGGACACCGAAGAGGAGATTGCCGACAAGCCCGACGCCAAGACGCTGCCCCATTTCGAGGGCCGGGTGGACTTCGAGAAGGTCTGGTTCGCCTACGATCAGACCGTGACCGCCGAGACGCCCGACAGCGATGACCGCTGGATTCTGCGCGGCATCGACCTGCACATCCAGCCGGGCGAGAGCGTGGCGCTGGTGGGCGCAACCGGGGCGGGCAAGACCAGCGTCACGGCCCTGGTCAGCCGCTTCTATGACGTGCAACGCGGGGCCGTGAAGGTGGACGGCGAGAACGTGCGCGACCTGGCCCAGCATGACCTGAGAAAGCATGTGGGCGTGGTGCTGCAGGACGTCTTTTTATTCGCCGGCACCATCGAGAGCAACCTGACCCTGAACAACGAGACCATTCCCCACGAGCGCGTGGTGGAGGCGTGCAAGTACGTGGGTGTCCACGACTACATCCTGTCGCTGGAAAACGGCTACCAGACCGAGGTGCGCGAGCGCGGCGCGACGCTGTCCACCGGGCAGAAGCAGCTGCTGGCCTTCGCCCGCGCGCTGATCCAGAACCCCGACATCCTGCTGGTGCTGGACGAGGCCACCGCCAACGTGGACACCGAGACCGAGCTGCGCATTCAGCAGGCGCTGGTCAAGGTGATGTCCGGGCGCACCAGCATCATCATCGCGCACCGCCTCAGCACCATCGAGCACTGTGACCGCATCGTGGTGATGCGCAAGGGCCGCGTGGTGGAGCAGGGCAGCCACAGCGAACTGCTGGAGCACGGCGGCTACTACGCCCGGCTGCACCGCCTGCAGTACTCGCAGGCCGACGCGGCGGACTGAGACCGACTCCGATTGAAAGGTGTTGAAAACACCTGGAAATCCGAGGGGGAGGAGCAGCGTCCTCATGGGCGTCTGTCCGCGACGATAGCGAGAAGGAGAAAAACATCCCTCCGGGCGTGGAGTGTAGAAATCGGAGCTGTCCCGATTTCTGTCGCGTTACAGACGGAATCCGTATGACGCGGGGAACGGGGAGAAACAGAGAAGAGGCCGGAAGCGCAATGCACTCCGGCCTCTCTTTTCGGTCTTTTTGTGGCGCTTACTTCAGCTACTTCAGCGTCTTGCTGATGAAGCTGTTGGTGTAATAGTCGGTTGCCTTCGCCCCGGCGGGCAGATTGCCCTGCTTGATCAGCGCCGCCACCGCCTTGGTCCACGCGGCGGGGCTGCTGGCGCCGATGCCGTTGGCCTGGGTGTAGGCGCTGGTCATCAGCGGCGTGCTGGCCTTGAGAATCTCCAGCGTCCCGGCCTTGCCGAACACCGGTTGCGCCAGCTTGAAGGCGCGGGCCGGGTCCGCCACCGTGAATTTCAGGCCGCGCTGGCTGGCCCGCACCACCTTGGCCGCCAGATCACCGGTCAACGACTTGCCGCTGGCGATCAGGCCCACGCCCACCATCGGGTACGCGTCCGAGATGTCCAGGGTGTAGACCTTCTGGCCCACCGACTGGCCCAGCAGCACCACGTCGTTGTTGAGGTACCCCACGGCGGCGTCCACCCGTCCGGCCCGCACGGCGTCCTGCTGCGTGAAGCCGATGGTGGACAGCTTGATGTCCTTGCCCTCCGTGAGTTTGGCGCTGTCCAGCAGGGCCTGGATGGCGTGGTAGCTGCTGCCGTAGGGGCCAGGAATGCCCACCGTTTTGCCCTTTAGGCTGGCAATCCCGTTCAGCGGCTTGAGACTGAAGACCGTCACCGGATTCTTCTGGTACATGGTCATGATGTACTTCACGTCCGCGCCCTGATTTTTGGCGAAGATAGCGTCCTCGGGATCGCCCACCACGAAGTCCAGCTTACCCTGCAACAGCAGCGGTATGAGCTGGGGAACGTAGCCGTGCTGGTAGTTGACCTTGAGGCCCTCGGCGGCAAAGTAGCCCAGCTTGTCGGCCACGTAAAACGGCGTGAACTGCACGTCAGGGTTGTAGCCCAGGCCGATGTTGACGGTTCTCGTCGGGGACTGGGCCTGACTGGTCTGAACGCTGATTCCCAGCAGCAGGGTCAGGGAGAGGAGGGCAAGTCGCTTCATGGGCCCGAGTATAGAAGCGGGCACTGACGGGTCTGTGATGGGCCACGCTAAGCCACCCACCCGCCATTGTGCGGATACCGCCGCGTCCAGCCATGCGGCACAGTGGAACGCGGACAGGGAGGTGGACATGCCAGCGGACTGCAATTCCTACGGAGAAGACACGCGGCGCGGCGACGACGCCCCCGATCAGAGACAAGGCCAGAGGCACCGTCGCCTCTGAAGCAAAGGGAAGGACCATGAACGGAAAGCAAATTACCAAACTGGGATTCGAGAAGAAGGCCATCGGGCTGGCCGTGGCCGCCGCCGCTGTGCGCGAGGGTGCAGGGCTGGAACGTGGCGCGGTGCTGGACGAACTGCGTGCGGTACAGGCCGATCCTGCCGCGTATCTGGCGGGCGGCGTCTACGCGGCGCTGGCCGCAGAACTGAGCGCGCAGCACGCCGTGAACGAGAGCAAAAAGGGAGCGGCCCTGCTGGGTGCGCCGCTGCCCTACGGCGTCTGGGGCGCGGACCTGATCGAGCCGGGCGCACGCGCGCAGATGGACGTGGCGATGCGCCTGCCGGTCACCCGTGCCGGGGCGCTGATGCCCGACGCGCACGTGGGCTACGGCCTGCCCATCGGCGGCGTGCTGGCGACGGAAAACGCGGTGATTCCGTATGGCGTGGGCGTCGATATCGGCTGCAGCATGCGCCTGAGCGTGTTTCCCATCCAGCCGGATGCCCTGAAGCTGGAGGAAGCCAGGACCCTGCTGCTCAAGCACACGCGTTTCGGCGCGGGCGTGGCCTTTGAAAAGCGCGAGCGCGACGATCACGCCGTGTTGCATGAGGGAACCTGGGAGGATCAGCCCCTGCTGGGCCACCTGTTCGAGAAGGCGGCGGCGCAGATCGGCAGTTCCGGCAGCGGCAACCACTTCGCCGAGTTCGGCACGCTGAGTCTGGCGCAGCCCGACCTGGGGCTGGATGCCGGGAACTACCTGGCCCTGCTGTCCCACAGCGGCTCGCGCGGCTTCGGGGCACAGGTGGCGGGACACTTCACTGCTCTGGCCGAGCGACTGCATCCCCATCTGGACCCGGCGGCCAGGAAGCTGGCGTGGCTGTCCCTGGATTCCGAGGAAGGGCAGGCGTACTGGCAGGCCATGAATCTGGCCGGACGGTACGCGCTGGCCAACCACGAGCTGATCCACGCCCGACTGGCCCGCGCGCTGGGGGTGGATGTGCTGGCGTCCGTCCACAACAGCCATAACCTGGCCTGGAAGCAGCAGGTGAATGGGCAGGAGCTGATCGTCCACCGCAAGGGGGCGACGCCCGCCGCGAGCGGACAGCTGGGCCTGATTCCGGGCAGCATGGCCGATCCTGGCTTTGTGGTGCGCGGACGGGGCCACGCGGACGCGCTGGCCAGCGCCAGCCACGGCGCAGGCCGCCAGCTGGGGCGCAAGGCCGCCGCCAGCACGCTGGTCAAGAAGGAGGTGGCCGCCTACCTGAAAGGGCGCGGCGTCACGCTCATCGGCGGCGGCATCGATGAGGCCCCACAGGCCTACAAGCGCATCGAGGACGTGATTTCACGCCAGAGCGATCTGGTGGACGTGGTGGCCCGCTTCACGCCGAAGGTCGTCCGCATGGACAGCGGCAGCCAGGATATTTAAACCCCCGTCCCCCGGCCCTCTTCGTCTGGAGAGGGCTTTTTTCATGGGTCAGTGGACAGCAGGCGCAGGTAGGGGGAACAGCTGAACAGCAGGCCTCAGTCGCTCGCCACGCTCAGGCCAGGATCGGTGTCGTGCAGACGGGCGTGCAGCGGCTTGGCGTACCACGTCATGACCGGGCGGGCGTCCACGGTGAACTCGAAGCCCAGCCGTTCCCAGAAGCGGGCGCCGCGCGGATTGTCGCCCAGCACGCTGGCGAGAACGCGCGTGATGTCGGCGGGCAGGCGCTCTTCCAGGTCGCGGACGGCCTGTTCGCCCAGCCGCTGGGACTGACGGTCCTCTCGGATCAGCAGCAGGTTGATGGTCACGTCGCCCGCCTGGGGATAGTCGAGTTTGTAGTCGAGGCTGCCCACCAACTCGCCGTCCGCGTCGTGCAGCAGTTCTAAGCGGCGGCGCGGATCAAGCAGGGCGATCTCGACGTCGCGCTCGACCTCGCACAGCGACGGCACCCGGCTGCCCAGCAGCGCGAAGTAGCCGGGTGCGGCGGAGTAGAGCATGTGCAGCAGCGGCGCGTGGTGAAGCGCCAGCGGAGTGGAATTCAAGGTTGAGCCTCCTGTCCAGTGCGGCAGGAATAGGGAAGGGCGGAAGGGACTGGACTGAAAAGAGCATACACCCGGCCCTCTGACACGCGTATGAATTGCCTTTGGTTCGACGCTTGAGCGGGCGTTCACGTCGTGGAGGGGGGGCTGCGCTACCCTGCAGGGATGAGTGCCGATGTCTCCTCCTCCTTGTCTGCCAGTGCGCCGGGGTTTTACGCCGCCCGGCTGGCCCGCCCCGGCGCGGTCCTGGCCCCGATGGCCGGGTACAGTGACGCGCCCATGCGGCAGCTGGCCGCCGAGCAGGGGGCGCTGTGGACCGTCAGCGAGATGATCAGCGCACGCGGCCTGGTGATGGGGGGCGATACCGAGAAGCTGAACCTGGGCCGCCCCTACGCCGGGGAACAGGGCCGGGCCGTGCAGCTGTTCGGCGCGGAGCCCGAGTTGCTTGCGGATGCGGTGGCCCGCGCTGAGGCGTGGTTTGCCCCGGCCGCCATCGACCTGAACATGGGCTGCCCGGTGCCCAAGATCCGCGGCAAGGGCGGCGCGTGCCTGTTGCAGACGCCGGAAGTGGCCTACACGCTGCTCCAGGCCATGCGCGCGGCCACCATCCTGGACGTGAGCGCCAAGATTCGCCTGGGCTGGGACACGGACCGCAGCGTGGAGGTGGCGCAAGGGCTGGAGGCGGCGGGCGCGTCGCTGATCACGGTGCATGGCCGCACCAGCCGCCAGCGCTACACCGGCGAGGCCGACTGGGACGCGATTGCCCGTGTGGCCGCCAGCGTGGCGGTGCCGGTGGTGGGCAGCGGCGACATCCTGAGCGCGGCGGCCGCCCGGCAACGGCAACGCGAAAGTGGGGTGGCCGCCGTGATGATCGGGCGCGGCTCGGTGGGCAATCCGTGGATCTTCCGGGCCCTGGCCGGGGGGCACGGCGGCGAGGAGCGGCCCAGCGCCCCGGTGCGTGCCCGGACCGCCCTGCGCCACGCCGAGTTGCAGACCCAGTTCTACAACGACGACACCGGCCGCCTGACCCTGCGTCCACTGCGGAAAGTGCTGCCCCGTTACCTGCCGGAGTATCCCGAACTGCACGCCGAGCTGACGCAGGTGGTCACCGTGGCTGATGTCGAGCGGGCGCTGACGCCTCTGCTGCGTGACGCGGAGCTGAATGACGGGGCCATGCAGACAGGCGCGACGGCGACGGCCGCCGCAGAGTATGCTGTGAGTTACCCATGAACGTTCGCGAGTACTACACCTACCTGTCTGCCGCGCGCGAGCAGCTCTGGAATTATCTGCGTGCCCTGCCCACTGCCGATCTGGACCGCGATCTGATCGAGTCCGGGGACCGCTTTCACACCATCAAGGACCTGCTGCTGCACATCACCGATGTCGAGGACCACTGGGTCCACTACATCGCGCGCGGCGAGGACCTGCAGAGTGATGGACGCTTCAAGCACGACTGGGTCAAGCCGCAGGCCCAGCAGTACGACCTGTCGTGGATCATCGATTACGGGCGCACGGTGGGGCAGCAGACACAGACGTTCCTGGATTCCAACCCGGATCTGGACCGCAGCATCAAGCTGATTCAGGACGATCCGGCCAGCGATACCGTGACCCTGGACCAGTTGATGTGGAACGTCATGACCCACGAGGTTCGCCACACGGCCCAGATCGCCTTGTTGATTCGCCAGCTGGGCCACACGCCGCCCTGGGCGGATTACCTGCGCTTTGCCCGGCCCCAGGTGACCGAGGGAAGTCAGGTGGACGCCCCGGAACCAGAGGACGCCGAGGAAGGCGATTCCACGCAGGGCTGATCCGGATTCCGTTTGTTTCGTGCTCGCTGCCGTCATGGACAGACGCCCATGACTGGGACAGCTCGAAGAGAGGACGCTCTTCCTCTGCTAGCGCAGCTCTGCGAGTCTCGCTCGGATGTCCAGGGGTTTTCAGCACCTTTCAATCGGAGTCCGTATGACCTCTCACCGGGATCAACGCAGGCCAGAACATCAACGCGCCCCACATCCTTCTTCAGGTGGGGCGCTTTTGCTGTGGTGCGGCCCTACAGAATGCGCTGGCCCAGCAGGCTCGCCGCCATGCCCACCATCACTTCCGCCGTCTGGTTGCGGGTGTCGAGAATCGGGTTGACCTCCACGATGTCCATGCTGGTGACGCGCCCGGTTTCCGAGAGCAGTTCCATCAGCAGGTGGCCCTCGCGGTAGGTCAGGCCGCCGGGAACCGGGGTGCCGACGCCGGGGCACAGGCCGGGGTCCAGTGCGTCGGCGTCGAAGGACACGTGCAGGCGCTCCAGGCGGCCCAGGCGCTCCATCGTTTCGTCCACGATGCGGGTGATGCCCAACTGGTCCACCTCTTTCATGGTGTAGGCCAGGATGCCCGCCTCCTGCATCAGGGCGCGTTCCCGCTGATCCACGCTGCGAATACCGATCATCACGATGTCCTCAGGGCGCATGTGCCAGCCGCCGCCCAGGTTGCTCAGGCGCGGGTCGCCCAGCCCGGTCAGGTGGGCCACCGGCATGCCGTGGATGTTGCCGCTGGGGCTGCTCTGCGGCGTGTTGTAGTCGGTGTGGGCATCCACCCAGATCAGGCCGCTGCGAACGCCTGCCGGGTTGCCGCGCAGGGCGTTGCCGGTCACGGTGCCCATGCTGACGCTGTGATCGCCGCCCAGGGTCAGGGGAAAGGTGCCCTCCGGCAGCGCGGCCACCCGCCCGGCCGCGTCACGGCAGGCGTTGATGATCGGGTCCAGAAACACCAGTCCCGCCTCCTCGTGCTTGTCCAGCGTCTCGGGCAGGGCCACGTCGACGTCGCCCAGGTCCTTGACAGTGTGCCCCAGTTCGCGCAGATGCGTCGCCAGATGCGCGTTGCGCAGCGCCGACGGCCCCATATCCACACCGCGCCGTCCCGCGCCCAGATCCATCGGAATACCCAGAATAGAAACGTTCATGCATTCAGTGTAGGGGAGGCAAGGGCTTATGCCTTGCGGCTGCAACATTATTTTTGCGAACATAGCGTCACACGGACTTAAGCTGTATTCAGTTGAATATTCATGCTTTCCGGAGAGCTGGAGGTGGGGAGTGACGGCTGGACGGCGCAGGGGAGGACGGGCTTCTGGAACGCAGGCGCTGGGGTGGGGGCTGCTCCTGGGTAGGGGTCTGGTGTGCGCCGTGCTGGGCGTGTCTGCGGCGTTCGGCTGGTTTGATGTTCGGGGCCTTGAGGCCGTCCCAGGCGTCAACGTTCCATGGGACTTCATGCGTTGGAGTTATTTCGCGCGCCAGGCTGGCTGGCAGGTCATCCAGTCGCTGTGGGAGGTGGCTTTCCTGTGCTCCCTCGCGCTTGGCCTGCTGCGGCGGGTGCTGCCGTTGCCTCTCGCCGCCCTTGGGGCGTCACTGGTCTTCGGCCTGACGCACCTGTGGAATCCACACGCCACGCTGCCCACCGGCCTGAATGTCGCTGTCGTCGTTGGTCTGCCCACCTGCGCGGTTTATGCCTGGGCACGCTCGTCCTGGGCAGGTTCGGGTTTCACTTCACGTGGAATCTGGTGCTGGGGCCGGTGTTTGGGGTGATCGTCGCCGGACATCCGCGCTTTGGACTCCTGCACTCCGAACTGGCCGGGCCGGGCGTCTGGACGGGCGGGCTGTATGGGCCGGAGGGTGGACGGTTGGCCCTGCTGCTGAACGGTAGAGCGGCGCTGGCGTTGCTGCGCGCAGCCCTACGCCGCGCGACTTAACCCTGGTGCGCCCACACCGTCAACTCGCCCTCTTCCTCGTCCCACCCCTTGCCCGTACGCACGAAGCCCAGTTTTTCCAGCACGCGCTCGCTGGCGCGGTTGGACAGGGCCGTCTGGGCGGTGACCGTCTGCACGTCGGGCCGGGCGTGCAGGTGGGCGACCAGTGCGCCGACCGCCTCGGTGGCCAGCCCCTGCCCCCAGACGTCCGGGTTCAGGCCGTAGCCGATTTCCAGCTCTCCTGCCGCGTTGGGCTTGCCCTTGCTGCCCAGTTGCCCGATGGCCCGCATTCCCTCACGCGTCACGGCCACGAAGGAACCGGGCTTGATGCCCTGCGCGTCGGTCTGGGTCAGGTAATAGGGAAAGGCCCCCAGCGGCGCGCCGGGCCACTCGGCGGGGAAGAAGATCGTCATTGGGCCGTCTGGCGTGTCACAGATTAGGGAAAAGTCCTCGGCCTCCAGACGGGCGACGATCATGGCGCGGGTCAGGGGAATCAGCTGTAAACGAGGGGTAAAGAGAGAGGACACGTGGGCAGGGTATCGTGAATCTTTCGCCCGGTCCCGTCCTGGACGTGCCGCTGTCGGTGGCTGCCATACACTCGGCACACTGACCATCCACCCGCCTACTCATGCCCTGCGAACACCCCCTGCCCCGATGACCCAGACCGTTCCCGACGCCTCCCCTGCCGTTCAGCCGCGCGTGCTGGGCAAAAGGGTCATGCTGCTGGCGGACTACGTGCATCCTTTCGTGTACCGCGAGGGCTTTCCAAAGGGCGTCCCAGACGTGGACGCCGTGCTGGCCGCCGGGGACCTTCCCGGCTATTACCTGGAATTCCTGGCGACCAAATTGACCGTGCCGATCATCTACGTGCACGGCAACCACGAGGAGGAGTACGTCAACGAGGGCGACGGACGCATTCCCGCGCGTGGGGTGATCGCGGCGCATGGGCGCGTGGTGGAGGAAGCGGGGCTCAGGATCGCGGGTTGGGGCGGCGCACCGCGTTACCGCGAGAAGGGGCGCGGGCAGTACAGCGCCCACGAGGCCCGCTGGGGGCTGGGGAAACTGGCCTGGCGGACCCGGCGCGGCGTGGACCTCCTGCTGACGCACGCGCCGCCCACCGGCCCCCATGCGGGCAGCGACTACGCCCACCGGGGCTGCCCGGAACTGAACCGCTTCATGCAGCGGCGTCACCCTGCGCTGCTGGTCCACGGGCATATCCACGAGTACGAGGGCCGCAAGCTGGAATACGTGGACGCGGCCTCAGGGACACGGGTGGTCAACGCCTACGGCTACCGGGTGCTGGACGTTTAAAGCATTTGTCAAAAGAGCTGTTTCCTTTTGACCGAACGGACTGGCACAGCTCGCAGAGAGTGAGTGAATTTCAACGAGCAGTTGGGAGAATGGAGGCATCAGAAGTCTTCTTTTCTGATGCTGCAATTCGGACAACTGCTCTAGGTTGGGGAGAGGGGCCGGGTCTGGCATGTCACGTCTCCCGAGACACGCGCCGGGCAAAACCCATTTCGCGCTACAGTGCTGGGCAATCCGCCCACAGGCGAGGGGACGGCGTTTTCGTGCCCTTGCCCGCATCTTCCCCACGTTCTGGTTTTTTAAAGGAGTCCCCATGACCCTCAGCGCAGGCACGCCCGAATCCACCTTCCGCCCCGACCTGTTGCAGGGCAAACACGCCCTGATCACCGGCGGTGGCAGCGGCATCAACCTGGGCATTGCCCAGAGCTTCGCGGCGCACGGCTGCGCGGTCACGATCCTGGGCCGCAACCTGGAAAAGGCCCAGAAGGCCGCGCAGGGCATCGTGGACGCGGGCGGGCGGGCCATCGGCGTCAGCGCCGACGTGCGTGACTTTGCGGCGATGGAGGCGGCGGTGGCGCAGGCGGTGGAAGCGCACGGCGACTTCGACATCGTGCTGGCGGGCGCGGCGGGCAATTTTCCGGCCCCGGTGGACGGCATCTCGCCCAACGGCTTCAAGAGCGTGGTGGACATCGACCTGATCGGCACCTTCCACACCATCAAGGCGGCGGCCCCGTACCTGAAGGCCCCCGGCGGCAACGTCCTGAGCATCAGCGCCTACGGCGTCCCGGTGCCGATGCAGGCCCATGTGGTGGCGGCCAAGGCCGGGGTGGACGCCCTGACGCGCACGCTGGCCGTGGAATGGGGCCTGCGTGGCATCCGCGTGAACGCCATTATTCCCGGCCCCATCGACGGCACCGAGGGCATGGCGCGGCTGGCCCCCGACGAGAAGAGCCGCAGCCGGGTGGCCGGGTCCGTGCCGCTGGGCCGCATGGGCGTGCCGCAGGACATCGCCAACGCGGCGCTGTTCCTGGTGAGCGACGCGGCCAGTTACGTGACCGGCGTGATCTTGCCCGTGGACGGCGGCCAGAACATGCTGGGCGGCGCGCCGCAGTACCAGACCTTCCAGGCGATGGGCTTCGGGCAGAAGGACAGCGGGCAGAAGGGCTGAGCGAACGGAGGGGGGGCCGGGGGCGACGGTGGCGGAGAACGCGCCGGTCTTCCCCCGAGTCCCCTGCGAGGGCTGACCGCACCCCCTTTTTCTGGCTGTATGGGCTTCTGTCCGGCTGGGCGTAGTGGAAACTCCCGCCCTCCTGCCGATGGGCCATGCCGCTGAACGCCGTATTCACGGGCGCCTGCTGCCGCGCCCCTGCCCTGACTGCTGTCACGGACGTCCGCCGCCTTATACGGATTCCGTCTGTTTCGCGTAGAAACCGGGACAGCACCGGTTTCCACACTCCACGCCCGGAACCCGTTTTTCTCCTGCTCGCTCCGCTCGGATTTTCAGGTGTTTTCAACACCTTTCAATCGGAGTCCGTATTACACTCTGATTCGAGGTTGCCATGACTTTAACCATCACCAACATCCGCCGGCCCAACGCCACCGAGACCGAGTCCGTCACCATCGAGAACGGCGTGATTAAGGGCTGGAATATTCCGGCAGAGGGCGAGACCATCGATGGGCAGGGCGGTACGGTGGCCCCCGCACTGATCGAGCTGCACGCCCACCTGCGCGAGCCGGGGCAGACCGAGAAGGAAGACCTGGCCTCGGGCCTCGCGGCGGCGGCGGCGGGCGGCTACGGCACGGTGGTCTGCATGCCCAACACCTCGCCGGTGATTGACGAGCCGGCCGTCGTCCGTAGCTTGATCGGGAAGGCGGAGGAGCTGGGCCTTGCCCGCCTGAAACCGGCGGCGGCGCTGACCAGGGGCCAGAACGGCGAGGCGCTGGCCGAACTGTCGTACCTGAAAGACGCCGGGGCCGCCATGTTCACCGACGACGGGCGGACCAACGAGAACGCGCGGGTGCTGCGGCTGGGGCTGGAGTACGCCGGGAGCCTGGGCATGGTGGTGAGCGTGCATGCCGAGGACGCCTCGCTGCGCGCCGACGGCGTGATGAACGAGGGGCCGGTCAGTGAGGCGCTGGGCCTGCCCGGCAACCCGGCGGCGGCGGAGGCGGCCCGCGTGGCCCGCGATCTGGAGATTCTGGCCGGGCTGCACGCGCAGGGCAGTGAAGCCCACCTGCACATCCAGCACCTGTCCACCGCCCGCGCCCTGGACCTGGTGCGCGGTGCGAAGGCGCGCGGCCTCCGGGTGACCTGCGAGGTCTGCCCCCACCACCTGACCCTGACCGACGAGGCGCTGCGTGGCTTCGACGCGATCTACAAGGTGGCCCCGCCGCTGCGAACCCAGCGTGATGCCGACGCCCTGCTGGAGGGCCTGAAAGACGGCACGGTGGACTGCCTCGCCACCGACCATGCCCCCCACACCCGCGCCGAGAAGGAACGCGATCTGCTGGACGCGCCCAGCGGCATCGCGTATATCGAGCTGGCCTTTCCGCTGATGTACACCCGCTTTGGCAAAGAGCTGGGCCTGGACAAGCTGCTGGACCTGATGACCGCTGCCCCCGCCCGCGTGATGGGCTGGCCGGTGCCCTCGCTGGAAACGGGTGCCCCCGCCGATCTGGTGATTCTCGATCTGGAGACGGAACACGAGGTCAACCCCGCCGAATTCAAGTCCAAGGCGAAGTTCACGCCCTGGGCCGGGGAAACGCTGAAAGGCTGGCCGCTGCTGACGGTGGTGGCCGGGCAGGTGGCCTACCGGCGGGAGTAAGGGTCAGAATTCAAAATTAGTAGGCGATGCCCACCCGGTAGCCGACGTGTTCCCCCTTCAGCAGTTCGTCGTAGGCGAAGGCCGCTGTATCCCCGGTGGAGATCTGCTGGCCGCCCACGGGCAGGTAATCCCGCTCCGTTCGGTAACCGCCCACCGCCTCGCCCTCTGGCAGATACGTTGGACACACCACTGTCCAGTCCAGCGAGGAACCACGCAGCAGCTCATAGGCCCGCCGGTGTTCCTCGGCCGCAAACGTCTGCGTGCGCTGCGACTCGCTGGACTGGTAGCGCAGTTTCCCCGGCTCGGTTCTACTCTCCAGAATGCCGGCTGTTCCGATGGTCACGATTCTGGAGACCCCATGCGTTTCCAGCCCGGCGATGAGGGCGGTCATGGCCTCGGTCAGCGTGGTGGTCTGGTCTGTGCTGAGGGCGCTCACCACGGCGTCTGCTCCGGCGACGAGTTGCGTCACCGTGTCGGCGTTCCTGGCGTTTCCCCGAAGCAGCGTCAGCCTCTGCTGCGGCTCACGGTCTTCCAGAGACCGCACCAGCGCCTTGACGTCATGGCCGCCTTGCAAGGCGCGGCGCAGGATCTCACGGCCTGTTCTCCCGGTTCCACCCAAAATCGCTATGTTCATCTGCTGGCACTCCTTTTTTCACTCTGGTGGACCATCTGCTTTGACTGGCACAGCAACGCCCTGCTGCCCCCGGTTCGGGCGGAGCTGATCTCGCTGGGCTGACCCCGTTGCGCTCACCTTATTGTGCTGGGCGCGGCTGATCCAGGCTGGACTCGGGCGGCGCTCTCAAATCCTTCTGGGCGCATCGCGTATGCTGATTTTCAATACTCAGCCGCCCTTTCGCCTTGCCCTCAGGAGTCCCCATGACCACCCAGATTCAAGCTCAGGCCCAAGCCCCAACCATCCTCCGCCCCGCCTCCTACGTGTCCGGCCAGTGGCACGCCAACGCCGACGGACAGACGCTGGTGGACGCCGTGTATGGCCGCCCCGTCGCTGTCATTTCCTCCGAGGGGGTGGACTTCGCACAGGCGCTGGAATATGGCCGCCAGAAGGGCGCGGCGCTGCGAAAGATGACCTTCCACACGCGGGCGCGGGCGCTGAAGGCCCTGGGCCTGTACCTGATGGAGCGCAAGGAGGAGTACTACGCCCTGAACCTGCTGACCGGCGCCACCCGCCGCGACGGCTGGGTGGACATCGAGGGCGGCATCGGCACCCTGCTGAGCTACAGCAGCATGGCCCGGCGCGAACTGCCCGACGAGCGCTTCCTGCCCGAGGGCAAGGTGGAGACGCTGGGCAAGGCCGGAACCTTCGTGGCCCGCCACCTGCTCGTGCCCCGCGAGGGCGTGGCCGTGCAGATCAACGCGTTTAACTTTCCGGTGTGGGGCATGCTGGAAAAACTCGCCCCGGCCTTTATCGCCGGGATGCCCAGTCTGGTCAAGCCCGCGCCGCAGACCGCCTACCTGACCGAGCGCGTGGTGCGCGACATCATCGAATCTGGCCTGCTGCCCGAAGGCGCGTTGCAACTGGTGATCGGTGAGCCGGGCGACCTGCTCGACCACGTGCGCGAACAGGATCTGGTGGCCTTCACCGGTTCGGCGGCGACGGCGGCCAAGCTCAAGGTGCACCCGAATATCATCGCCCACTCGGTGCCGTTCAACGCCGAGGCCGACAGCCTGAACGCCTCGGTGCTGGGCCTGACCGTCACTCCCGACAGCCCCGAATTCATGCTGTACGTCAAGGAGGTGGCCCGCGAGATCACCGGCAAGGCGGGCCAGAAATGCACCGCCATCCGCCGCGCCATCGTGCCTTCGGGAATGGTGGAGGCGGTGACCGAGGCGTTGCGCAAGGAGCTGGGCAAGGTGACGCTGGGCGATCCGGCCCGCGACGACGTGCGGATGGGCGCGCTCGTCAGCGTGGAGCAGCGCGAGCGCGTGCGGCAAACGCTGGCCGAGCTGGGCAAGGAGGCGCGCGTCGTGATCGGCGGCGGCGCGGAGGGCGAGCTGCTGGGCGGGGACCGCGAGAAGGGCGCCTTCCTCGATCCCACCGTACTGCTGTGCGACTCGCCCCTGACCGCGACGGGGCCGCACGAGCTGGAAGCCTTTGGTCCGGTGGCGACGCTGCTGCCCTACGACTCGCTGGACGACGCGGTTCAGCTGGCGCGCATGGGACGCGGTTCGCTGGCCGGCAGTGTGATCACGCATGACCGCGCCGAGGCCACCGAGCTGGTGCTGGGGCTGGCCAGCACGCACGGGCGCCTGCTGGTGCTCAACCGCGACGACGCCAAGGAAAGCACCGGCCACGGCTCCCCGCTGCCGCAGCTTCTCCACGGCGGCCCCGGACGGGCGGGCGGCGGCGCGGAGCTGGGCGGCATCGCGGGCGTCAAGCACCACATGAACCGGGTGGCGGTGCAGGCCGATCCCACCACCCTGGCCGCGATCACCCGCGAGTACGTGCCGGGCGGCGAGGTGCGCGAGGACGTGATTCACCCCTTCCGCAAGAGCTTCGACGAGATTGGGGTGGGCGACAGCCTCCTGACCCACCGCCGCACCGTCACCGAGGCCGACATCGTGAACTTCGCGGGCCTGACCGGCGATCACTTTTACGCGCATGTGGACGAGATCGGCGCCAAGGAAGGCATCTTCGGCAAACGGGTGGCACACGGTTATTTCCTGATTTCCGCCGCCGCCGGCATGTTCGTCTCGCCCGCGCCGGGGCCGGTGCTGGCGAACTACGGGCTGGAGAACCTGCGTTTCGTGGAGCCGGTGGGCATCGGCGACACCATCCGCACCCGCCTGACCTGCAAGCGCAAGATCCGCAAAGACCTGCGCCCGGACGACAAGCAGCCCACCGGGGTGGTGGAGTGGCGCGCCGAGATCACCAACCAGAATGATGAACTCGTCGCCACCTACGACATCCTGACCCTGGTGGTGCGGGCGCGCGATGACTTTGATCCTCCGGCCCAGGGTGGGGGAGAGGGGGCCGCGCAGGCGTAGTCTCGACGTGTTGTCCCTGGAGGAGTAGCAAACAGGGGCGACTCTGCTTGCTACGCTTTCTTGTATGCCTACCCTGATCACCGGACTTGATCACTTTCAGGTGGAAGCCCCCGCCGGGTGCGAGGCCGACGCCCGCGCCTTTTACGGCGATTTCCTGGGCCTGCCGGAGCTTCGTAAGCCTGCCGCGCTGGAGAAGAACGGCGGCGTATGGTTCGCCCTGCCCGATGGGCGACAGCTACACGTGGGCGTGGCCCCCGACTTCGTGCCGCGCGAGAAGGGGCATCCGGCGCTGCGCTGCGATGACATCGGCGCGTTCGTGGCGCACTGCGACGCGCACGGCATTGCCCATACCTCCGACGCCGAGGCGGGCGTGCCGCGCGTGTTTCTCAAGGACATCTTCGGCAACCGGCTGGAAGTCGTCGAGGGTTCGCACCCCAGCGTCCCCCTGGAATGACGGAAGACGCGCGCGGCGAACTGCTGGACGGACGTTTTGACTACCGCGCGCTAAAAGATGGGCGGGTGATCGTGTCGCACTACGGGCGGCCCGTGACCACGCTGGCGGGCCGCGACGCCGAGCGGTTCCTGAGACGGGTGGATGGGCTGGAGGATCACGCGGCACAGCTGCTGATGGCGCGCGTGACTGGCAACTTCAAGCGTGGGAATGAACGTTGAGCCTGGGTTGGTGAGATGGACCGCCGCTGGCGAAGGTGCCTTCCGCCGGACGGTTGCCCAATTCAGCCGCGCGCCGCGCTCTCTGGCCCTTCACCCTATGCTGTGGGAAATGTCCATCAATGCAACCGATCTGATTCAATCCTACTTTGACCCCGACGCGGTGGCCCGGCTGGCGCCGCTGGTAGGCCTGGAGCCGGAACTGGCCGGGCAAGTGCTTGAAGCTGGACTGCCCCTGCAACTGCGGGCGCTGGCCCACTCGGCGCGGACACCCGAAGGCGAGGCCATGATCGCCGAAACGGTGGCGGCGTTGCCTCCCTTTGGCAGCGTGGCCGGGGCACTGGAAGAATCGGGCGGCGCGGACCACCTGCAACAGGCCGGAGAAATGCTGGTTCCGGCGCTGCTGGGCGAGGCCGCCGACGGCCTGCCCGCACAGGTGGCCGCCCAGACGGGGGCGGACCCGGCCAGGGTTCAGGCCCTCCTGCAACTGGCGCTGCCGCTGCTGCTGAGTGCCCTGGGGCAGCGCGGCCTGAAGGCGGGGAATGTGGCGCCGATGCTGCTGGATCTGGAGGGTCCGGAGCCGGCCAAGGCGGCGACAGCCTTCAATGAGCCGCCGGCAGGAGCAGCGGACGCGGCGCCTCCCCTGGAACCGGAGGGTGCGGAGGCCGTGCCCGCCGAAGGGACTCCTGTGGAGCCCCTGCCCGTGGTGCCGGAGCCACCTGCGTCAGAGTCCATGCCGCTCGCATCAGAGGTCATGGAGACGCCGGAGGTTCCGGTGGAGGCGCCCGAGCCGCCGGCCTCGGCTGTCCCTGTGGACGCAGCCCCCACCGCCCCGCCGGACCCCAGCACCCCGCAAGGGCTGCTGAAGCATCTCCAGACGCGCTTCGGCGGCGCGGTGGGACAGCAGATCGGTGCGGTGGCTGGTTTCGGTGGTGGCGTTCGCAAGCAGGCCGCCCTGGCCGCGTTGCCGGTGGTGCTGGCGGCGCTGGCAGGCAAGGCCGGCGCTGGGGGCAACCTGGACACGCTGGCCCGGCCCTTCGCGCCCCTCACCTCGGACGACGGGCAGGTCAACACCGCGCTGCTGGACAGCCCGGTGGAGGTGGCCCGCATCGAGGGCCAGGGGCGCGGGCTGCTGGCCTCGCTGTTCGGGGACGTGAATGCGGTGACCGGACGGCTGGGCAGCGCGCTGGGCGGCAGCGGCGACAGCTCGCGCCGCCTGCTGGCCCTGCTGACCCCGCTGGTGCTGTCGGTCCTGACCCGTGCCCATCCAGGCGGCCTGGGTGCCGTGCCCTGGGGCGGGCTGGCCGACGGCCTGAAAGGGGCGCTGCCGCCCGGCTTCTCCAGCCTGGGGGTGCTGATCGCCAGCCTGACCAGCGGGACGCCGCTGCCCGGCGCGGTGTCCAGCGCTGTGCAGACCACGCCCCGCGCCACCGTGCGGCAGGGTCCGCCCGCTTCGGCGTCGCCCAAACCCTCCCCCCTCAAGCCGCCCCGGCCCGCCCGTTTCGAGACGCCTGCCGCGCCCCCACCCCCACCGGCCCGCAGGCGCGGCAGCCTGCCGCTGTGGCTGATTCCGCTGCTGCTGGTGCTGCTGCTGGGCGGCTGCTGGCTGGTGCAAAACCGCCAGTCTGCCCCTCCAGTCACCCCTGTGCCCGAGACGGCACCCAGCGCCGCGCCCACCTCTGGGGCCGGCACCACGCCGGACGCCACCAGCGGCGGGGCCATGCCCGGCATGCCCGTGCAGCCGGTCTTTACTGCTCCGCCCAGCGGCGCGAGTGTGCCGGCGGGCGGCTTTGCGCTGCGCGGCACCGGCCCGGCCGGGGAGGACGTGGAGGTGTTCCTGGGCGACAGCCCGGTCGGCCGCGCCACCATCGGCCCCGATGGCACCTGGAGTCTGGACGTGCAGGAGGCCCCCACGGGACCGCAGACCTACACGCTCAGGAATGGGGCGGGCGGGGAGATGGCCGTGCTGAACGTCGTGGTGGATGAGGCAGACGCTGCTGCCCCTGATCCCACGGCAGCCGGAAACACCGTCCCCGCTGGAACGGGCGGGGCAGATGCGGCGGCGCCGGAGACCACGGCCACGCCAGACACCGTGCCCGCCACTTCGGCAGATGCAGGCAGCGCGGCAGACCTGAGCGTCGACCGTCCGGCCAGCGGCGCACAGGTGTCCGGTGCGGGCTTCACGCTGTCGGGCACGGGCACGCCGGGCCAGAGTTTCGAGGTGCTGGAGGACGGCGTCAGCATCGGCCGCTTCACGGTGGGCGCGGACGGCGCCTGGACCCGTGCGGTGCCCGCTCCCGGCGAGGGCGAAAAAACCTACGTGATCCGCTCGGCGGTGGGCGACGAGGTGGCGACCGTCCCCGTCACGGTAGAGGCCGCCACCAACGCCCAGGGGGCCGCCTGCACGCAGCCGCTGAGCATCAGCCTGAACGACGGTGAGACCGTCACCGCGCCGTACCGCTTTGGGGGCCAGGGCAGCGGGGACGCCTACATCGTGACCGTCAAGCGGGGCGACCGCACCGTGGGCCGCAAGACGGTGCCGGTGGGTGCGGGCTGCGGCTGGAGCTTTACCAGCAATCCCGGTGTCCGCGCCGGACAGGCCGTCAGCGTCACCTACGAGATTCGCCCGGCAGGGGCGGACGCCAGCGATGCCCCCGGCGCCCGCCTGACCCTGAACGTTCGCTAGACCCTGGACTGCCGGCAAGGCAGTGGTCCGCCTTCCCATTGGGAAGACGGACCACTGTTCTTCGCGCTGCGTGGCGGGCCAGTTCTACCCGGCCACGGCCTCGCCGCGCACCTGACCGCGGTGGGCCAGATACCACTCCACGGTGCTGCGCAGGCCCTCGTCCAGGGCGATGCGGTGGTGCCAGCCCAGCGCGTGGATGCGGCTGACGTCCGTGATCTTGCGCGGCGTGCCGTCGGGCTTGCTGGCGTCGAAGGCCAGTTCGCCTGTGTAGCCCACCACGGCGCGAATCTGCTCGGCCACCTCGCGGATGCTCAGGTCCTGGCCGGTGCCCACGTTGATCGGTCCCGGCTCGGAAACATTCTTCATCAGGAAGAGGCAGGCGTCGGCCAGATCATCGACGTGCAGGAATTCGCGCAGAGGTGTGCCGCTGCCCCACACGCTGACGGTGGGCGCGCCGGCCTCGCGGGCGTCCACCATCTTGCGGATCAGCGCGGGCAACACGTGGCTGCCCATCAGGTCGAAATTGTCCCCCGGCCCGTACAGGTTGGTGGGCATGGCCGAGACGAAATCGTCGCCGTACTGCGCGCGGTACTGGTCGCACAGCTCAATGGCGGCGATTTTCGCCACCGCGTAGGCGCGGTTGGTGTCTTCCAGCGGCCCGGTCAACAGGGCGTCCTCGCGCAGCGGCTGGGCCGCGTCGCGCGGGTAGATGCAGGTGGAGCCCAGGTTTAGCAGCTTCTCTACGCCGGTCACGTGGGCCGCGTGGATCACGTTGGCGGCGATCATCAGGTTGTCGTAGAGGAACTCGGCGGGGCGGGTGCTGTTGGCGTGGATGCCGCCCACCTTGGCCGCCGCCAGGAACACGTACTGCGGGCGCTCAGTCTCAAAAAAAGCCAGGGCCGCCCCCTGATCGCGCAGGTCCAGCTCGCGGCTGCTGCAGGTCAAGACGTTGCTGTAGCCGTCGGCTTTCAGGCGCCGGAGCAGCGCGCTGCCGACCAGGCCGCCGTGCCCGGCCACGTAGATGCGGTCTGTGAGGCGCATCAGAACGCCCCGGCTCCCTTCAGCGCCACCGTGTGGCCCGCCTCGCGCAGGGTGCGCTCCTGGCGGGCCAGTTCCAGGTCGTGCTCCACCATCTCGCGGACCAATTCCTCGAAGGTGGTTTTGGGGGTCCAGCCCAGCTTCTCGCGGGTCTCGGCGGCGTCGCCCAGCAGGTAATCGACCTCGGCGGGGCGGAAGTAGCGGGGGTCGATCTCCACGTAGTCCTCGTGGTTCAGCCCGGCCAGCGCGAAGGCCCGCTCGGCAAATTCGCGCACGCTGTAGGCCTCGCCGGTGGCGATGCAGTAGTCGCGCGGGGCGTCCTGCTGCAGCATCATCCACATGGCTTCCACGTAGTCGCGGGCGTGGCCCCAGTCGCGCTTGGCGTCCAGGTTGCCCAGGTACAGCTTCTTCTGCAGGCCCATCTTGATGCGGCCCACCGCGCGGGTGATCTTGCGGGTCACGAAAGTCTCGCCGCGCCGGGGGCTCTCGTGGTTGAACAGGATGCCGTTGCAGGCGTACAGGTCATACGCCTCGCGGTGGTTGACGGTCTGCCAGTACGCGTAGACCTTGGCCACCGCGTAGGGGCTGCGCGGATGGAACGGGGTGTGCAAGCCCTGCGGGGGCGGGGCCGCGCCGAACATCTCGCTGCTGGACGCCTGGTAAAAGCGCATGGGGTTGCCGGTGCGTCCACCCACGTCGCGAATGGCTTCCAGCAGTCTCAGCGTACCCAGCCCGGTCACGTCGGCGGTGTACTCGGCCTGGTCATAGCTGACCTTGACGTGCGACTGCGCGCCCAGGTTGTAGACCTCGTCGGGCTGCACCTTTTCCAGCAGGGCGCGAATGCCCGAGGCGTCGGCGAGGTCACCGTAATGCAGGAACAGCCGGGCGTCGGGGTCGTGCGGATCGTGGTACAGGTGATCGATGCGCTCGGTGTTGAAGGTGCTGGCCCGGCGAATCACGCCGTGAACCTCGTAGCCTTTGTCCAGCAGCAGTTCGCTGAGATAACTGCCGTCCTGTCCGGTGATGCCTGTGATCAGTGCTTTTTTCATAAGTCTTCCTTCGTGCCGCGCCCGACTGCTGCCGGCTGCCCATCCACTCTACCGGGCCACTGTAGCGGGCGCGCTGGCCCCATATGTGCCGGAGTGTTGCCAAGCCTGCGTTTCAGAACCGTAAACAGGGTCTGTAAGTTCCCTGCCAGAACCCCAGGATTAACATAAATTCCGGCGCGAGCGCTCCTTTTTCACCAGAAAAGCACGTCACCGGGCCGAATCGGCCAGAATCTGACCTCAAGCTGATGGCAAATGAGAGATAATTAACGAGACTCAAGAATCCCAGGCTATGCTGGGTCGCAGACTGGGACCCTGCGAGCAGGAAATGAAGACAGCCATGTTGCCCCGCCTTTGCCCCTGTCCCCCGGCACAGCCCCCATTCGCCGGGCTGTTCCACGGCGATGATCGGCCCCTGCCCATCACCTCGCACGGAGTTTAGCCATGCTCACCGTACATCTGCTGGGACATGCCCACGTCACCTACAACGGTCGCCCGGTGCCGTTGTCGGCCAAGGCAGTGGCGCTGATCACGTACCTGACCATCGAGAAGTTGCCCCAGCACCGTGAACGGCTGGCCGATCTGCTGTGGAACACCCCCGAGGCCCGCAAGAACCTGCGCGTTGAGCTGGCCCGTATCCGCTCCGCCGGGCTGAACCTGTTTCCGCTGAGCCGCCAGCTGCTGTACCTGGAAAACGTCGACACCGATCTGAACAGCTGGCTGTCGCAGCTGGGCACCGAGCTGGACCAGGCGGGGCTGGCGCAGTGGCTGTCCACCCTGCGCGGGGTGCCGCTCAGCGGCCTGGAGGACCTGGGCAGCCCGGCCTTTCAGGAATGGATCGACCACCAGCGCTGGGTGCTGACCGAGCATGTCGAGGAGGTGCTGGGCCGGGCCTACCGGCAGTTCGAGCGCGGCGGCAAGGGCTGGGCCACCCGCGCCATTGCCGCGCGCGCCGAGGCGCTGGGCTTCGTGCATCCCGGTGAGTTCGCGCTGGAGGGCCGGGAGCCGGAGTCGGCCTTCCTGACGGCGCCCGCTCCTGTCGGTGCGCGGGGAACGGCGGATCAGGGCGCCCGTCCGGAGTCCCGGCCCGCCGAGCCCGGCCATGAGGCGGACACGGCCCTGGCTCCCCCCGCCACCGTGGGGGAGGCCGGGGCACTGCATTTCAGCGCCCCGGTTCGCGAGCAGAGTCTGCGCCGCAGCCTGCAGCGCGCCGCTCAGGGACCGCAGGTGGTGGTGCTGCATGGCCCCACCGGCAGCGGCAAATCCTACGAGGCGGACCGGGCGCTGGCCGCGGAAGATTGGCTGGCGTTGCGGGTCAGCACCAGCCGCGCAGGCCGCCTGGTGGTGGCGACGCTGGCCCAGTCGCTGCTGGCCCACCCCTTTCTGGCCCCCCCACCGGCGCCTGACGCCGCAGCCTTCGAGGCGCCTTCCCTCTCCACCCAGTCCCCCCCGGCCCAGCCCTCCGGCGCGCAGACCGATGCGGTCCGGACCCTGCAGGACGTGCTGCTGCGCCCCGGCAGCCTGGAAGAGGATCTGGTCAAGGTGGCGACGGTGCTGGCCACCCTGCCGCAACCGCTGGCCATCGTCCTCGATCATGCCCACACGGCGCCGGTCGAACTGGCCTCGCTGCTTGAATTCCTGCTGAATGTTCCGGCGGCCCATCCCCGCGCCCTGATCATGCTCAGCCGCACGCCGCCGGCCCAGGCGCCGCTGTGCCGCGCCCTGCTGCGCCGTTTTGGAGAGGCGCAGAGTCTGGTGCTGGAAGTCACCCCGCTGTCCCTGAGCAGCGTGGTCCAGGCGCTGGGGGCACGCGGCGGACTGGACCTTGACCCTGCTGCTTCCGGCGCGGACCTGTACGCGCGGGCCGCCGTGATCCTGCAGCGCAGCGGCGGCAATCCGCTGCACCTGCTGGCCCTGCTGGAAGAAGAGGGCCTGCCACAGGCCGGCTTTGCCCTCGCAGCCGCAGCGCGCGGCGCTGGCATGTTGGCGGGCGGGGCGCTGCCCATGGGCCGCCTGCCCAGCTGCATGCGCGACACCTACCTGGGTGAGATCGACGGCTGGCCCGCGCCGCTGCGCGAGGCCCTGAGCCACCTGAGCGTGATTCAGGGTGATTTCAGTTTCACGCTGGCCGAGTCGCTGCCCGACGCGGCGCGCTCGGGCCTGCCGGCGGCGGCGCTGCTGCGCGAGGCGCTGGACCGCCGCGCCCTGATCGAGACCGAAGCGCCCAGTGCCCTGGGCTGGCCCGCTTTCGGCTCGCTGGGGGACGTGACCCGCAGCGAGCCGTGCTACCGCTTCCGTTCCGAGGGGCTGCGAATTGCGCTGGCGGGCCTGCTGCCTCAGGCAGAGCGGCAGGCGCTGCGGCGTCATCTGGCCGCGCAGCTGGAAGCCAGCCAGCCGGGTCTGGCCCTGTATTACGCCGAACGGGCCGGGGCCGATCAGGACGCCGAGCGTCTGCGCAAAGCCTACCGCGCCCGCCTGGGGCCGGGCAGTCCGTTGCTGCGGTCCCTGTCCAGGACCGGCGGACCCAGGGCCGAGCCGTTGCTGGGACCGATGGCGGCCCAGGTGCTGTCGGCCCCGGCCCTTCCCGCGCGCCCGGTTCAGGGTGTGACTGAACCGCGGCGGACGCACGCCGCGGCCAGCGCCGCCGTGACATGGCAGGGTTACCGGCTGGCCTGGGAGCCGGGCGGCTGGCTCAGCGTCCTGAGTCAGGGCCGCTACGGGCATCCGCACACCCTGCGGGTGCAGGTGCCGGTGCCCGCCGGGCTGCGCGACGTCCCGGTTCTGACCCTGAGGGTGGTGTGGCGGCTGGACGTTTTCCACGGCGGCCACGAACTGGGGCCGAGTCAGGTGGCCTTTCCGCTGCGCTTTGCCGTGCCGGGCGCGGACGGCGCGCGGGTGCTGACCCCCGAACCTACGCCCGACTACACCGAGGAGGGCCAGCGCCAGGTCGTTCACAGCGACGTAGCGTTGGGCACCTGGATGCAGCATGAGCTGGTCTTCAACATGGCGGGCCAGGCGGCCGAACGGCTGGAACTGCACGCCCGCGCCCTGGACCTGGCCCTGACCGTGGGCGAGCTGAGCCTCAACGGTCAGCCGCTGCTGCCCCTGGCGGCGGCCCCGGAGCGTGTGGGGGTTGCCGGCCCGCAGGAGGACCGGCCTGCCGCCGTGCTGCCCTTGACCGTGCAGCGCTGATCTGGTCACGGCCTCCGCGCAGGCTGCCTCACCTGCCTCCTGGGTCACGCCGGTTCCCGCAGTGAAGGCCTGTCGGCAAGCTGCGGTCCCGGCCCGCCGTACCCCTGCACAATTAACGCCGTAGTAACGCCGCTTCATGAACACTGCCGTCACCGTGAGGGCTTCGGCGCCGCGAGGTCTGCGCCCAGCGTGAGGACCGGAGCGTCGCTGGTGGGCCCGGTGGGTGGGTCATCCATTCGGGATGGGCTGCCGCTAGGACCAACCGTTCTGGCGACGTGCCAGGGACGGAGACATGCGGGTCAGAGGGTGGGGCGAACGATGCGAATGGGAATTCCGGTGGATGCCAAAATCTACGTGGCGGGACATGACAGCCTGATCGGCGCCGTGGTCTGCCGAAAGCTGGAAGAATTGGGCTACTGGAATCTGGTCACCCGAACCGCCGAGGACCTTGATCTGCGCTCGCAGGGGGCGGTGCAGGCCTTCTTCGAGCATGAACTGCCCGACTACGTGTTCCTGGCCACCCTGACCGGCGAACACGTGCTTGACGGTCTGCTGCGCCCCGCCGAGTCGCTGTACAGCAAGGTCATGATCGCCTCCAACATCATTCACGCCTCTTATCTGTACGAGGTCCGCAAGCTGCTGAGCATCATCGATTGCCAGTTTGACCTGCAGGCCCTGCACTACGAGGCCGACGAATTTGCCATCCGCGCCTATCAGCAGGAGGGCCGGGACAGCGATCAGCTGATGCGGTCACTGGTCACCGGGCTGTGTGACCGCTACCGCAAGCAGTACAGCTGCGATTTCATCTCGGTGGTGTTTCACATGGACGGCGCGCAGGACGAGTGCGACGTGACCCTGGCCTCCCTGTCAGGCGGCGCATCTACTACTGCCGCCGCCTCCTTCGGCCAGATGTCGGTGGTCGGCCCGCGCAGCCTGCAGGAGAGCGCCGCCGTGTGGCAGCGCAATCAGCTGTACGCTGAGGACCCGGCCCACGCCTGTCTGTTTCTGATGGAGAACTTCTCGGCCACCGGACCGATCACGGTTCGCACGGGGACGCGCGGCGGCAACGTGGCCTGAGGCGGGCCATTGCGGGCAGGACGGAAAATCACCCTGGGTGGGGACACAGCAGTCCGCCCAGGGTGATTCCTTGCGGCCTCCCGCTACAAATCCGGTTCGTCGGTCAGGTCCGAATCGACCACGCTCACGCCGCCCTCGCCCACGCGGCGGCGTTTGCGCAGCATGGCCGGTTCCTTGTCCAGGTTAAAGACGAAGTGGCGCGGGCGGCGTTCGCGCAGCCAGGTTTCCAGCGCCACCAGCCGCGGACGGAAGCGGATGAACTCGCGCAGGTGCCGGATCGGCACGAAGCGGGCCTCCTGCACGTCACGGTCCGGGTCACGCGGCTCCAGCTTGCCGCTGACCTCGCGCCCGGTGTAGAAGAACTGCAGGTGGTGGCCCCAGGTCTGCGCCTTGAACTCCACGATAAACGCCAGATCGCGCAGTTCGACCACCAGACCGGTTTCCTCGAAGGTCTCGCGGCGCGCGCCGTCCTGAATCAGCTCGCCGCCTTCCAGGCCACCCTTGGGTAGGGACCAGCGCCCCCGCTCGCGCACCAGCAGGATCTCCTCGCCGCGCAGTACGATGCAGCCCACCGCGATGCGCGGTCCCTCCACCACCCGTTTCTGCCCGCGTTTGCTGGGCGCGGCGGGCACCGGCACCGCCACCGTGTTGGTGACCTGTCCTGGCCCCGGCGTGCTGCTACCGGGCGTGCGCCGCCGCCGCCGCCTGCGCTGGCCGCCTGCCGCCGCGTTCTTGGCCCCGCCGTCGCCGGTCATCAGATGCCCTCCGGCGCGAGGTCGTTGAAGCGGACGTGCGAGCTGTGGAACTGCAATTTGACCGTGCCCACCGGGCCGTTGCGCTGCTTGCCGATGATGATCTCGGCGATGCCCTGCTGGTCGGTTTCCTTGTTGTAGTACTCGTCGCGGTAGATGAACATCACGATGTCGGCGTCCTGCTCAATGGCCCCCGATTCACGCAGGTCGCTGAGCATCGGGCGGTGGTTGGGGCGCTGCTCCACGGCGCGGCTCAGCTGGCTCAGGACGATGATCGGCACCTCCATCTCGCGCGCCAGCCCCTTGAGGCCGCGCGAGATGGTGCTGATCTCCTGCTGGCGGTTGTCGCTGCCGCCGTTGCTCTTGCCGCCGGACATCAATTGCAGGTAGTCGATGACCACCAGCCCCAGCTGTCCATGCTGCGCGGCCATGCGCCGCAGCTTGGAGCGCAGACCGTTGAGGGTCAGGTCCGGCTCGTCGTCGATGACCATCGGGGCCTCGGCCAGTCGGCCCGCCGCGTGCGCGAGCCGCTCGAAGTCGCGCTCGTTGAGCTGCCCGCTGCGGATGCGGTTCATGTCTACCCTTGCCTCGGAACACAGCATCCGCAGGGCCAGCTGCACGCTGGGCATTTCCAGGCTGAACACCGCCACGGTCTTCTCGCGGCGCAGGGCGACGTTCTGGGCGATGGACAGCGCGAAGGCCGTTTTTCCCATCGAAGGCCGCGCCGCCAGTACGTTCAGGCTGCCCTTCTGCAACCCTGAAATCTGCTCGTCCAGATCCTTGAAGCCGCTGCTCACGCCGTCGGGAATACCCTTGTTGGCGTGCAATAGCGTGATGTACTCGAAGGTGTCGTGGACCACCTCGCCCATCGCCTGGTACTGCTCGCCCTTCTTCTTCTGCTCGGCCACCTCGAAGATCATCTTCTCCGCGCGGTCCAGCAGGTCTTCAAGCGGCAACTGCGCGTCGTAGGCCAGCTGCATGGCCTTGCCCGACGCGCTGATCAGCTGGCGCAGCGTGTGCTTTTCCTGCACGATGCGCGCGTAGTGCTCGGCGTAGGCGGCGGTGGGCACCTGGTCCGACAACCCGATCAGGTAGGTCAGCCCGCCCACCTCGTCCAGCGTGCCCTTGCTGCGCAGGTCCTCGCTGAGGGTCACCAGATCCACCGGTTCGCCGCGCTCCTGCAGGTCCCGCATGGCGGTGAAGATCTTGCGGTGGCCCTCGCGGTAGAACATCTCCGGGGCCACCGTGTCGCCCAGGTTGGTCATGGTGTCGTTGTCCAGTAATACACTGCCCAGCACGCTGATCTCGGCGTCGTTGCTGTGCGGTGGAACGCGCGGCGTGAGTTCCAAAAGCCTCTCTCCTTTGCCCGGTCGTGCCAGCCAGCGCCTTCCCGCAGAGGGGGAAGCGCGGCACACGCGGGAATCAATTCGCGGTGTAGATGGGGACGGATGGGCGGTCCCATTCGCCAGACCGGGGTCCGGCTGAACTGGGGAGCAGCATAGCACCCACGCGCCGTCGGGGCATGGGCTTCCCGCTCACTCTGACAAAGTTCTTTTCAAGAGCTGCTCTGTACCGGACATCTTCGAGTTGAGGCTGTGCTGGACGGGAAATCCCTGAACGTGTGACAGGTTGCGAATCGGCAGGATAAACGGCGGTGTTTTGGGTGTGTGACGACTCCAAAACCCGCCGATC